>NATO01000009.1 GCA_002085385.1 candidate division Zixibacteria bacterium 4484_93 | reverse complement strand
GAACCCCCGACATATCCCGAAAACAGGGATACCCTTTTCAACCGCTGCAACAACTATCCTCTGCTCGAACTCATCGCGCCTGCCAGATGCAAGTCGAACGGTATCAGAGATTCTCTCTTCTCCATACAAGGATGGAGCGACATCGAGCCCACCTGTCAAGAGCAGCCCATCAATGTAAGCAAGATAATCATCCACATTCTCCGGGATATTTGGCAGAAGAACAGGCAACCCACCAGCTGATTTCACCCTCTCGATATATGACTCCTTGAGGTATTCAAAAGATTTTCTATGCAGGAATTCCACCTTATCGGGAGCCTGATACCCGATAGTTAACCCTATCTTGGGTAGAACTACCATTCGAAACCATAGTATCTAAAAAAACCTGTGTTAAGAACAGTTTCCTCAGCTGTGGAGATATCCATACAGCAGATTGAGTAGGAATAAGTTCCACCGGAGGATACCCCTTTTATGTAGGCAATTTTATCATTGTCCGAGGGAGAAAACTCAAGCGAGGTATAGAGGATGTTCGAGTTCACACGGAAATTGCTCGTTAGAGAATGAATATTTGTGGCACCGGCATCGAGAGTATAGATATCACTGTAAAAGTATCCACCATCCTGCCTTGTGTGAACAAGAGCGACAATATCCCCATTGGGGGAGAAGTCTATTCCGTTACAGGCACCATCAAACTCGGTAATCGAGGCGAATGTGTCGCTCGCCACATCGGCGAAAAGCAGTCCATAGCTTGTCCCAACATAACCGAAAAGCCCGACCGGAGAAAAGGCAAAATCGGAAGCAAGGTTCGGGAAGCCGAGGATTGTCTCCTCCACACCATTGGATAGACGAACGGTATGAAACAGTCTCTGAACTCCAGAAGAATAATATCCTATCCGGGAGTCATCATAGCTCCACTCAAGCCCCGAGACAATATTCCGACCACTTATGAGAACTTGCTCATCCCCTGTGGATATATCATAAATCACGATGGAATAGACCGAGCCCGATGGTGAATCGGCACGCAGAAAAGCAATCTTATCCCCGGACGATGAGAAAGCAGGTGATTTCTCCTCGTCGGATGTGCTCGTTATCTGGACTATTCCTGTGCCATCATAGTTCACTGTGTATATATCGCCCCAGCTGGCATAGGCAATCTTCGTCCTGCCCGGTGAAACGGATAATTCCGATACATTCACGCCGGATACCACCGTGTCAACCTCACCCGCTGTGGCGTCCAGTGAGTATATCCACTTCTCACCCATAGATTCGGTCGATGCCGAAAATATTATTTTACCCGACGGTGCAGGATTACCATTGTTATTGTTATTCGTCGGGTTTTTGGAACATCCTGTCAATATGATAAGAACGAGCAAAAAGGTGAACAGTTTCCTCATCTTTCCCCCCTTCTATGTTGTAAATATTCTATAATATTATTTATTAGAGATTTTTCAAGAGATTTTTCTCTATCAGATAGAATATCTTCTCGGGTGTAATGCTGTTCATACAGAGGAAGTGCCCTTTCGGGCAGTGCATACCACCGTGAGGAGCACAGGGACGACAGGGAAGATCCTCCGCCTGAACAACGATGTTTTTCTCTCCAATAGGTGCAAACCCAAACTCAGGCACAGTTGGGCCAAAGATTGAGACCACAGGGATACCAGCGGCAGACGCTATATGCCCCGGGGCAGAATCGTTTGAAACAAGAAAAACAAAATTTTTCATCAGTGCAAATGTCGCAAGTATCGAGCCTGCTTTGGCAAAGACAAAGGCGTTCTTACCTATTCCGCTCGCAATCCTCTTACACAAAGAGTAATCTTGCTCACCACCCACAATAACAAGTGCATCGACAGGGGAGCTGCCGATGAGCAGCCTGCCAAGCTCAACATAACTTTTTTCAGGATACCTCTTCGTTCTCCAGACCGAACCTGGTGCGAACCCCACAATTCGTTTCCCGGAAAGGGAATATGTTTGTATAAAATTCTGTGCAATGGATATATCCTTGTCCGATGGGAACAGCTCAGGCAGGGGGAGATTATCCATTTCCAGTCCGAATACAGTCAAAAGCTGCATTATGCGGAGAGCTTCATTCTTGCGGGTGTCCCTTGTTACCCTCTTTGTATAAAATATTGAACCTGCAGCAGATTTATATCCTATTCTTTCGGGAATGCCGGCGAGATAGACAAGCAGTCCTGAGCGGAAGGAACGGTGTGGCAAGAAAGCGGTATTGAACTTCTTCTTTCGGAGCTGCTTTGCGATGGAAAACAGGCTTGTTATCCCCTTGTCTCTACCGTGCTTATCGAATATTATATACTCATCTATATTCGGGTTGTTGGCGACTGCTTCTGCTCCAACGGGTGTTGTGAGATAGGCGAGGAGGGAGTCTGGGAAAATTCTCTTAACTGCTCTGATGAACGGTGTGGTGAGTATCTGGTCGCCTAAGAATGCTGTCTGAACGATGAGCATTTTCATAGTTCTCAAAAGTTAATGTCGGATGACCAGATTTACAAGATAAAAGAAGCGACGCCATGGAATGTTTTTCTGTGGATTGGCGATGGACCAAGCCTTCTTATTGCTTCTTTATGTTTCTTTGTCGGGTATCCCTTGTGGCTGGCAAAACCGTATCCTGGATACTCCTTGTCGTAGCGGAGCATAATTCTATCCCGTGTGACCTTTGCAACAATCGAGGCAGCGGAGATGGCAAATATCTTATCATCGCCGGAGATAATCGGCTCTTGTTTTATCGAAAGGGTTGGGATAGGATCTCTGCCATCGACGAGGACCATCCCGGGTGAAACGGGAAGTCGCTCCACTGCTTTTCTCATTGCCAGAAGTGATGCGTTGCGGATGTTGAGCCTGTCTATTTCCTGCGGTGAAACAATTGCAACGCCGATGGAGGTAGCGTTTGTGCGGATATAATCGAAGAGAAGCGCTCGCATCTTCTCGGATAGTTTCTTGGAGTCTCTTATATCCGGGTTGAAGAAGGAGTAGTCCCAGACAACAGCGGCGGAGACAACGGGACCTGCGAGTGGTCCCCTTCCTGCCTCATCGACGCCAGCTACAACAATCTTCCGCGAAGAAAGTCTTTCTTCTATGTGGGAGAAAGCCTCCATTCTCGCTACTTGCTACTTTTTCTCTTCTCCTTTATCCTTGCTGACTTGCCGACCTTCCCGCGGATGTAGTATATCTTTGCTCGCCTGACATTACCCTCCCGAACGAGTTCGACCCGCTCGATAAGAGGAGAATGCATAGGGAATGTTTTTTCGACGCCTATTCCCTGGGAGAGCTTCCTGACGGTAAAGTTGCGGTTTAATCCTCTGCCGCGTATGGAGATGACGACCCCCTGAAATGCCTGAAGCCGTTCTTTCTCAGCTTCCCTGATTCTAAGATACACCCTAACGGTATCTCCAGGGCTGAACTTGTCCAGCTTCTGCTTTGTGTAGGGAGCTTCTACCATTCTGATTATCTGGTCTGACATCTATTCCCCCTTTTTACCTTTTATCATCTGGAGGAGTTTTTTCTCCTCCTCTGTGAGTTTTTTCTCCTCGACGAGTTCGGGGCGGTATTTGAGTGTATCTGCGAGCCCCGTCATCATCTTCCAGCGCAGGACTCTTTTGTGGTCCCCTGAAACGAGTATATCCGGGACCTCGAGCCCTCTGAACAGCCTCGGTCTGGTATAGACGGGTGCACCGAGATACCGCTTACCGTAGAACGAGTCGAGCTCTGCCGACTGGAAATTGCCGAGGACATCGGGCAGAAGTCGAACTATTGCATCTATCATAACGAGCGCTGGCAACTCCCCGCCTGTCAGAACATAGTCGCCGACCGAGTAACGAACAGCACCCGTCAACTCGAAGACCCGCTCATCTATCCCTTTGTAGTGCGGGCAGATAAAAGTTATAACCTTCTCTTTTGAGAGAGCGATAGCATCCTCCTGACGAAACAGTCTCCCTCTCGGTGTCGGTATAATGACCTTTGCCTTTGCCTCGTCTGGCAGTGAATCGAAGGCTTGCATAACAACCTCCGGGAGCATCACCATACCACCGAACCCACCATAAGGAGCATCGTCCACAGTTTGGTGCTTGTCCGTTGCAAAATCCCGGATGTTTATAACCTCGAACCGGGTTTTGCTTCTGCCTATCACACCGCAGGAGAGAACAGAGGAGAATATCTCCGGGAATATCGTCAGGATATATACCCTCATAGTTCGAGCAACCCCTCAGCCAGTGGACTGAGTCTCATTTTTCTTTTTTCAAGGTCGAACTCAGAGATAAATAACCTATACAACGGGATGAGGAACTCCTTACCATTGTGCAGGACAGCGAAGTAGTCCTCATTATGGATACGCTCTACGCTGAGGACCGTTCCGAGAAAATTTCCATCACTCGATTGTACCTCGAGCCCCTCAACCTCCTGGAAATAAAACTCACCTTCCTTCAACGGGGCAAGCATATCCTCTGTTATCTCGAGGAACCTGCCTGAGTATTTTCTTGCCTCCTCGGGAGAGTCAATCCCTTCGAGTTTTACGAATGCGAATTTCCCTTTTACCCTTACTTTCTCGACCTCGAACGGCTTCTTAATCCCGGAGATATAAAGCTGTTTTAGTTCCTCGAGGTGTGCAGGGAAATCTGTTACTATTCTGGCACGGAAGGTGCCAGATATGCCAAAGGTCTTACCTATTCTTGCGACAACGAATCTACTCAATTATCTCGAGGACAGTCCTTCTGCTCCGCCTGGCGGAGACGGCTCCGGCTCAACTATCTCGAGGACAGCCCTTTTGCCGTGCTTGGCAGAGACAGCGGTCAGGAGTGTTCTCATAGAACGGGCGGTCTGTCCTCCCCTGCCTATGACCTTGCCCAGGTCTCCTTCTCCTACCCTGAGCTCGTAAACTGTTGTTTTCTCCCCTTCAATTTCTGTCACAGAAACGCTCTCTGGATGGTCCACGAGTGCTTTGGCGATGAACTCGATGAACTCCTTCATTTCATTACACCTCCTGCTGTTGAGTTTCAGCTTGCCTCTTCAGTCCCGTAAGATATTTATGCTTCTTAAGGAGACTCCTGACAGTCCTGGTCATCTGGGCGCCTTTGTTAAGCCAGAATGTTAGCCGTTCGGGTTCGACCTTTACCTCCTCGGGCTCGGTTAAGGGGTTATAGTGACCAAGTTTCTCTATATACTTCCCGTCCCTCGGGGCTCTGTCGTCGGCTACCACTATCCTGTAGAACGGCTGCTTCTTTTTCCCAAAGCGAGTAAGTCTGATACGCAACACTACTTTCCCTCCCTTTTAATCTTGCAATTTATCATTTTTTTTTATTAACGCAATGGAAATCCTCGAATTTTTGGCATTTTTGAGATGTTTTTCATCATTTTTTTCATCATCTTGAAATCTTTCAGGAGTTTGTTGACCATCTGGACGGATGTTCCGGAGCCTTTTGCAATCCTTTTTCTTCTACTACCATCGATTATTCCCATGGAGCGGCGCTCCTTTGGCGTCATCGAGTTTATTATCGCCTCGATGTGAACAAGTTCCCTCTCATCGAATGTCAGTCCCTTGAGTTGCTTGTTCATACCGGGTATCATAGCGAGAAGTTCATCGAGTGCACCCATCTCTTTTATCTGTTTTATCTGTGAGAGGAAATCCTCGAGGGTGAACTCCTGCCGGCGGAGTTTTCTCTCTAATTTTTTTGCCTCTTTTTCGTCGTAAGATTTCTTTGCCTTCTCCACCAGGGTCACAATGTCTCCCATACCGAGGATACGGTTTGCCATCCTGTCGGGATAGAACGGTTCAAACCTGTCCAGTTTCTCACCCGTTCCGACGAAGAATATCGGTTTGCCGACTACCTCTCTGATGGAGAGAGCTGCTCCTCCCCTGGCGTCGCCATCGAGTTTGGTGAGGACAAACCCGTCGACATTCAGTGCTTCCTCAAATTGTGAGGCAACGGAAACCGCCTCCTGCCCGGTCATTGCGTCGAGTACAAGAACGGTCTTCGTGGGTGAAAACTCTTTCCTAAGCTGTTTTATCTCGTCCATCATCTCGGTATCTATCTGGAGCCTGCCTGCGGTGTCGAGAAGAGCAACATCGTAGCCGTTTTCCTTTGCAAAATTGAATCCTCTTTTCGTTACCTGGAGTGCAGTGTCATTTTTCTCTGGCATAACTGTTGGGACATCGAGCATCTCTCCGAGTTTTGCAAGCTGTTTTGGAGCTGCCGGTCTATGGACATCCGCTGCCACAAGAACTGGATTATGTCCTCTCTGTTTTAGTAGGAGAGCAAGTTTTCCTGCAACGGTTGTCTTTCCAGAACCCTGGAGTCCGACGAGCATAACGGATAACGGGAATCCACCTTGAAGTTCAAATTTGGCAGGTTCACCGCCGAGAAGTTCGACAAGCTTATAATGGACAATCTTCACGAACTGCTGGCTCGGTGTAATAGAGTCTATCACCTTCTCGCCGAGTGCTTCCTCCTCGATAGACTTTACAAAGTGCCGTGCAACCTTGTAGTTGACATCCGATTCGAGCAGTGCCCGGCGGACATCCCTCAAGGCATCCCGGATGTTATTATGGGTCAGCTTCCCCCTGCCGGAGAGCTTGCGGAATACAGCCGTTATCCTGTCCGTCAGCTCCTCAAACACTGATACCTCCTGTGCTTAAACCTAAGAATTATACCTGATAGACCGGGAAAATCAAGTATTTTCTCGCTTCTCCTTTAATATTCTGTAAAACTCCATAAGCATTGGGGAATTTTTAAGAATCTTTGTCATTCCCGGTTCAGCCATCTTCTCGATGACAAATCTTATAACCTGTCTTTTTTCCTCGTTGGATAAATCCACAGGGAAGAGGAGTGCAGGGAGTTTCTCGGTGGAGTGTATATAGCTCGGCTGGAGTTCCTGGTAGTCTTCTTTCAAAAGGAACCGATAGTAGTTCTCGAAGGCAGATTGGGTCGTTTCTGCAAATATGATAGCATCGGGGTATTTTTCTGCCAGCCGTTTTATACCATCGGTGAGGATGGATACGAAGCCAGGGTTCATCCGGATGATGATTATGTTGAATTTCCTCTTACGAAGCTTATCGAACAGCTCCCGCATCGAGTTTGCATAGTCGACATCGGCAAGCCCGGAATCCTTTAGCCTTTCGGCGAATAGCTTCGCTTCCTTGCGGTCGTAGTTGAGGTAGATTATTGAGAGCATCGCCCCTGATAATTATATAAACAGAGTAAGGTGATATTTAGAATTTGTCAATTTCCGAACCGTTCCTCCTCGCTAAAAATGCAGCCGCAGTATTTCTGGCGATACATTCCTTCTGCTTTTGCAAGTTCAATACCTTTTCCGTAGCCATCCCGGAAGTCTTTGTATAGAAAACCAACTCCGAATGTTCTCGAGATTTGTTCACCGAGTTGCTTTATCATCCTGTGGTTCTGGAAGACACTGTAGAGTAGTGTTGTGGTGAAGAGAGGGTATCCGTTTTCCTTTGCCGTTTCTGCAGTTTTCTCGAGGCGGCAGAAATAGCAGAAATTGCATCGGACGCCGAAGAGGGTATTTGAGGAGACATTCGCAAGGAAGTATCTCAGCCCGTAGAAGTCCTTTTCTATTGTTGGGAGGTTGTGTCGGATGGCAAAATCCCTGAAACTAAGAAGCCTCTTTTTATACTCGGTAAATGGATGAATGTTTGGATTATACCAGAAGAGGGTGGGGGAGTATCCGAGTTCGAGGAGAGCCTGGACAGTGTAAGTTGCACAGGGTGCACAGCAGGTATGGAGGAGTATCTTTTTATGCACCGCCGATATCCTCCGGGGCATAGCTGTCATCTCCCGGAATGTAGTTTTCAAATGAGCTGTATTCCTTCAGGAATGTGAGCTTGAACGATGTCAGTGGTCCATTTCTTTGCTTTGCGATGATAATCTCCGGTGTGGAGCTTTTTTTGTTCGCATTTTCTCTGGCTTTTGGGTCATAGATGAACATAACGAGGTCGGCATCCTGCTCGATAGCCCCGGATTCTCTCAGGTCGGACAGGCGTGGCCGTCTCTCTTTTGTTGGTCGCTTTTCCACATCGCGGGAGAGTTGTGATAGTGCCACGATTGGAATGGAAAGCTCCCTCGCCAGAGCCTTAAGTGAGCGTGATATGAGGGATATCTCTTGCTGGCGGCTCTCTGTCCTCCTTCCCGCTGACATAAGCTGGAGATAGTCGACAAAGATTACCTCCACACCTTCTGCCCTTTTAAGTCGTCTCGCCTTTGCCCGCAATTCGAGCGGGGCAAGAGACGGGGTATCGTCGATAAATATGGGAGCCCTCGCAATGGTTGGTGCCTTGCTCACAATCTTCTCCATGTCGCGTTCAGAGAGGTAGCCTTTTCTCATTCTGTCGTGGTCCACCTTGGCGACACTTGTCAGGAGTCGCTCCACCACCTGCTCCTTGGACATCTCGAGTGAGAAGAGTGCACTGGGTCTGCCGTGCTCCACGGACGCATATCGCATAATGCTCAGTGCGAGGGTCGATTTTCCCATTCCGGGGCGTCCTCCGATGACGATGAATTCGGAGTTGTGGAACCCGCCTGTGGCTTCGTCCAGCTTCTCGAAGCCCGTGGGAATGCCGAACACAGCACCACCACGAGTGTGGTATTCCTTTATCACCCCGACACGTTCATGAACAATCTCACCAATCCGCACAAAATCCCCCTTAAGTCGCTCCTCCGCTATCGAGAATATCTCCTTCTCCACCCAGTCGAGTAACTCCTGCACCTCTGTGGAATCGTCATAAGATTTATCTATTATCTCGGTTGCGATGGTTATGAGCTTGCGGAGGATGGATTTGTCCCTGACTATATCGGCGTGATATTCGAGGTTTGCTGGGGTCGTGACAGTTTCACAGAGCTCGCGGACATATGAGCTCCCACCGACCGCTTTCAGCTTTTTCCTCTTCTTGAGGGCGTTGACGACCGTATAGTAGTCTATCTGTTTCCCATCCTCATACATCCGGGACAGTATCCCGAATATCTCCCGATTGGCTGTATTGTAGAAGGATGAATCTTTGAGGATGCTGAACACTTTGTCGGAGAACTCGGGCGCGACAATCATCGCGCCAAGGATTGCCTTCTCCAGCTCGATTGCCTGCGGTGGTACTCTGCCGGGCGTTGCCATAGTTACACACCTTCCTTCAAAATCTTCATAATCCTTTGCATATCCTCCCAGAGGGGGCGCTTGAATGACGGGTTCCTCAGGATTGCTGCAGGGTGATATGTGACGATAACGGGGATGCTCCCTTTCCAGTGGTAGATATTGCCCCTCATAAGTTTCATTGGTAGTTTTAGCCGTAAGAGGTAAAGTGCGGATATCCTTCCGAGGCAGCAGATAATATCAGGTGAAATTATCTCAATCTGTTGCTCGAGGTATGGCAGGCACTTTGCCACCTCCAGTTGGAGCGGGTCACGGTTATTCGGCGGGCGGCACTTGAGTATATTGGCGATATACACATCCTCACGGGAAAGCTTCATCGCTGCAAGTATCTTGTCCAGCAGTTTTCCCGCTCTTCCGACAAATGGGATACCTGTTTTGTCCTCCTCGTATCCGGGGGCTTCCCCGATAAACATAACAGATGCGTTTGGGTTGCCTGCGCCGAAGACGAGGTTGGTTCTTGTCGCACCGAGTGGGCATTTCTGGCATCCCTTTATGCGATTGTAAAGCTGCGAAAGTAGCTCCGCCTTCGGTTGCCGACCAGTCTTCTCCATAGCAGGTGCTTGTGGGAGGATGAACTCCTTCTCGCCCGTGTCCATAAGAAACATCAGATATTCTCTAAAAAGATTTCTCATTGCGAAAGTTCACATATCCTATCGACGAGGAGCGCAGCAAACTCCGACTTGCTCATCCTCGGCACAGCAACAGGCTCCCTTCCTCTCTCGATTATTATCCCTTCCGTCTCATCGGAGGAGATGCTATTTGGACTGTTCACATATATGATATCCATACCCTTTTCCTCGAGTTTTTTCTTTGCATTTTCTTTCAGATTCTCTGTCTCGAGGGCGAACCCGACAACAGTCTTACCTACCCTCTTTTTCAGGCTTGCGAGGATATCTCGGTTTGGCAGGAATCGGAGGGTGAAACCCTCCTTTTGTTTTATTTTTGTATCGGATTTCTTCGGCAGGAAATCGGAGACGGCAGCAGCCATCACGAGAATATCTGCCCCCGGAAACTCATCGGTGAGTAGCGAAAAAAGCTCTCTTGAATCCGTAAATCTGATAACTCTAACTCCGGGTGGAGCAGGGAGTTCCGTCTTCCCCGATATGAGCAGGACATCGGCATATCTTTTCCAGCACTCTCTTGCAATTGCATAGCCTGTCTTCCCGGAGGATAGATTCCCGATGACCCTTACAGGGTCGATATTCTCGAATGTTGGACCAGCTGTTATGATAACCCGCTTCCCATCGAGGTCTGGCTTATTATACAGGATGCGCTCGGCAGATGCAACGATATACTCCACAGGTAGGAAACGTCCCTTTCCACTGGTGCCACAGGCAAGCTCACCCGTGTCTGGCTCGAGAACATTCCATCCAAATAGCCTGAGATTTTTTATATTCCTCTGTGTCGTAGGTGAGTTAAACATCCTCTCATTCATCGCAGGGACGAAGAGTATGGGTGAATCGGCGGCAAGGATGATAGTTGAAAGCAGGTCATCTGCAATACCCGATGCCGCCTTCGCTATGATATTCGCCGTTGCCGGGGCAATCAGAATGATATCTGCCCACTCGGTGAGCCCGATATGAGGAAGCCCATCGAACATCTCTGTATATACATCCTCGCAGGATAGGACGGAAAGCGTGAGTGGGGAAACGAACTTTTTTGCGTTCTCGGTCATAACAACCCGCACGGAGGCGCCCTCCTGCACAAGATAACGCACAAGCTCGCAGCCCTTGTATGCAGCTATGCTCCCCGATATAGCGAGGAGAATCCTCTTCCCAGAAAGGCTCATAATACTCTCCCTAAGATAGTATGTATGGGCAATCGAATATTATAATAAAATTAAAGGTATATGTCAAACGAATTAAGTTCTTGACATAAACCATAATCTGGATAATATGGTTTCTCTGCTAACAACCTGTAAAGGAGGGGAAATGGAAAAGCCAAAAGGCTTTAGACCGCAAAAGCCAAAGGTGGAGGCAACGCTTAAGAAGATAAAATACGAGATACTCATCATAAGTGGTAAGGGTGGGGTTGGTAAGAGCACACTCGCGGTGAACCTTGCGTATTCTCTCGCAGCAAAAGAAAGGAGTGTTGGGCTTCTGGATGTCGACATCCATGGACCATCTATCGGCAAGATGACAGGGATTGAGGGGGTGAGTCTCACAGTGGATGAGAACGGGAAGATAAAGCCTGCGGTAAAGGATGGAGTGAGGATTGTGACGATGGCATCACTTTTACAGTCCCCGGATGCTCCTGTTATCTGGCGGGGGCCATTGAAGATGAAAGCAATCGAGCAGTTTCTGGGCGATATTAACTGGGGGGAACTGGATTATCTTATAATCGATGCTCCTCCCGGGACAGGCGACGAGCCACTTTCGGTATGCCAGCTGATACCGAAACTCACGGGCTCGGTCATTATCACCACGCCACAGGATGTCGCCCTGCTCGATGCCAGAAAGACGGTCAGCTTCTCCAGAGCACTCGGTGTCCCTGTTATCGGTATCGTTGAGAATATGAGCGGTTTTACCTGCCCATATTGCGGGAAGAAAATCGATATATTTAAGACCGGCGGCGCAATAAAGGCAGCAAAGCAGATGAACCTGAACTTCTTGGGTGATGTACCACTCGACCCGAAAATTGTCGACTCGAGCGACGATGGTAAGCCGTTTATCACAGCCGTAGAGGACAATCCAAACGCAGAGAAGCTCGAGCAGATTGCAGAAAATATTATGAATATCATCGAGAAAAACAAAATAACTTGACATAGAGAGGATAATATTTTATTTTAACTTAAATGAAGAAATATTCCATACTGATAGTTCCCACCAGCGGGAAATCTCATCAGCATGAGATAAGCAAGGGGAGACTGATATTTTTTTCCTCTATTGCGGCTTTTATAATTTTCTTGCTTGTTTCATTTAGTGTCCTTTTTCTCGTGCAAAGAAAGAAAATCTGGACAGATAAGAGCTTGCGAGAAAAGAACAGGCGTTTATCTGCAGAGGTTTCTCAGATAAAAAGGCAGTTTGATTCGCTTCAGGTCGCCTTCGGTGAGATGCAGAAGCTTGTGGATGCATTTATGGAGATTGCCGACCTTTCTCCCCCCGATGAAGAGGTTCGTTCACTGGGTTATGGTGGGACGGAACTGCAGATGCATACAACGCCTGTCGGTTCTCTTTATGCCTCTGTCGATATGCTCCTTAAGACGGCGCAGTTCGAGAGAAAGAATCTTGAGGCCGCCTGCTCCTCATATGTGAGGAAGAAGAGGGTATTTCAGCACACGCCGAGTGTGACGCCGATGATAGGCTACATCACATCAAGGTTTGGGCCGAGGAATGACCCTTTTACGGGTGAAATTAAAATGCATGAGGGGATAGATATTGCTAACAGGCGAGGAACACCGGTTCGTGCTACCGCCGATGGTAGGGTGAAGTTTGCTGGTTGGTATCACGGCTACGGCAAGATGGTTATGATAAACCATATCTATTATGAGACCCGCTACGGACATCTGGATAAGATAAAAGTGAAGCCCGGGCAGTATGTAAAGCGTGGTGATATTATCGGCACCTGCGGAAGAACCGGCAAAACTACAGGCTCTCATCTGCACTATGAGGTGAGGGTTGGCGGTAAGCCCGTCGACCCGATGAACTATATCCTGCCGAAGAAAGTAGTCCTCAGCTAACACTATGGAACAGACGGCTGCTCGATAGATTTTATCCAGCCTTTTACCTCTTTTCCTCTCCTTCCACCGAGCTTGAGATATTTTCTATACTCCTCCACGGCAAGCTCGAGCTCGTCGAGCCTCTCGTATATTATCCCCAGGTTTAGATGGACCTCGGGGTTATCCGGCAGTATCTCCTCTGCTCGCCTGAAAGACCTCATAGCATCGCCTATCCTCTCGGCACCAAAGTATATAAGCCCGATGTTAAAGTAAGCCCAGAAGTCATCTCGCCCTTCGAGGATGGTATATGCAGAATCGTATTCCCCTGTGAGCTGGTAGGTAACCGCCTGCAGAATGCTGTAGTCGGGGACAGCTTCCCGATACGGCGCAAGCCTGTGAATAATAGCTGGAAGGGAGTCGTATTCGCCCACAGAATACAGGCTATCGAAGAGGAAGAGGTTCTCGACAATGAAATGGAACTTATTTTGAGAAATAGCCTTCACATCGAATGGGAAATCCGGGAGGGTATCTTCTCTTTGGGCGGCTGAGAAGAAATTCTCTGTGTACTTTGCAATTCTATCCCTCGAGCTGATGCCAAATGCTGAGTAGGCAAGTAGAAAAAGCGAATCAGCCAGTTCCGGTGTTTTCACTGTGTACTTCGCCGTTGTTCTCGTAGTTAAGGTTGTTTCCCCCTCAGCGATATATTCCACCTCGAGCGACAGATTATAGTTCCGCAGGGCAAAATCCGTGTTGAACAGTTGTTTTGTCGTGTCGGTATCGATTACGAATGCGAACTCCGGTGAGAATATCTCCTCGCCCGGTGGAATGAAGGCGGTGCCAAGTATGTCGGTTATCTCATCTATATCGACATCCCCGCCGGATATTCTCTGCCCGTCTAAGAGGGTTAGTATGAAGTGAATGTTCCACACCACAAGGTTTCTATCCCCACGGTTTATAAGGTCGACCCCGAGAGTAAGAGCTCCATCTGTGTCGGGGCCACGAATGGAGAAAAACTCGGCATCGAGGACGAGCGACCCCTCGGAGGCGTGGGGAACATTGTAGAACGAACAGTAAAGCGAAAAACCCTTATCGAGTTTCTTCGAGCTTCCAGAAAGAACAGCCTCCTTCACGAACATATTTGCCTCTAAGTTGTCGAGGAGCCTCTGTGTGAGAGGGAGTTCCTTGAACCGTTTCTTTGCCTTCTTTATTATCTTTCTGGCGGATGAGAAATCTCCGCTCTGTTCCTTTATTCGCGCCGCGAGTATAAAATACTCCGGCAATGCATCGTGAGCTTTTAGAGCCTTACCAACATACCGTTCGGCATCTTTGTCAAGCCCCAGGTTGAACAGGCAGAGCGCAATGTTATACAAGAGAGGTGAGGAATACCCATCCAGTTCACAGGATGTTGTGTAGTATCCGAGGGCATAGGCAAAATCTCCTTTGCGGAAAAGTGAATCGGCGATGGATAAGAAATCGACTCCCGTATCGCCTACGGATATCGAGAGTGTGGCGAACCTTCTGGCAACCTCATCTGTCCTCGGTTCGAGGATACCTTCTCTGTCTACCGTTTGTAGGAACTCGCGGGCAAGTTCACGCGCGGAGAGGGGGTCGGTTTTCTTCTGGGAGTTAATCTGGAAATAAAGGTAGTTTGTGCGGCCTGCCTCGTTAGAGGCAAAAGCTGATGAGGAACAGGCAAGAATGAACAACATTGGGGGGATAACTCCCCCCAAAAGAGCTTTCTTTAACATCGACAATTCCCACATCTATCGTGGGATATAGGTGTTGTCCCAGCTTGCCTTGTAGAGTGAGACACCGGACTCCCCCGATATGAAGAGCGTTGCATCAGGTCCCTCTCCTATCATAGTAACTCCTCTTGGAGAGACGGCATCTGTGGCGGCTGGTGGGAGAGGGCTCATATCCGGGGCAAACATATAGACGGTATCGGCGAGGATATCACCGATGAAGATGAACCCGCTTTCGCTTATGTAAATACCGGTGGGATAACCACCTATCTCGTACTTCTTCACAAACTCGCCTGCCGGAGTGTATATCTTTACGGAGCCATCACCCCAATCGGTAACATAGAGGTTCCCGTTCACAGGGTTTATGGCGATTCCGTATGGTTGGACAAGCTCATCACTGCCGAAGTTGTCGCGGTAGCTTGTTCCCTCGAACTTAAGTATCCTCTTATTTCCGCTATCGACTATGTAAAGGAGCCCATCCTCTTCATCGAAGGCAACACCTATCGGTTTATTCAACGGAGCGTCACCATACTCCTCGCCGGGATATACCAGAATCTCTGGCATCTCGGCACTTACATCCGTTCTCATCACGCGATTTCGCCTCGAATCGACGATAATAAGATTTTCCCCGTCGATGACAAGCTCTGTGCCGTAGCCAAGCTTGAGTGTGTCATATCCGATGGCGGACTTGTATGAGCCCGACTTATCGACAATGGCGACCTTGTGCTGGA
>NATO01000090.1:5769-14891 GCA_002085385.1 candidate division Zixibacteria bacterium 4484_93 | reverse complement strand
TTGAGATAGTCGAGAAGCCGGATGTCCCGCCGTCTCAGTTTGCCGTGACCGGTCTTTACAGCTTCCCTGCCGATGCCTTTCGTATGATAGAGAACCTCCCAGAAGACAGGCGGGGTGAGCTGAACCTGACAGAGCTTCTCCGTATGTATCTTGCAGAGGATAGGCTCTCCTGGGGGATTTTCGATGGT
Source organism: candidate division Zixibacteria bacterium 4484_93 (assembly GCA_002085385.1). GTDB lineage: Bacteria > UBP14 > UBA6098 > 4484-93 > 4484-93 > 4484-93. Next base: position 14,703 of record NATO01000090.1, on the reverse strand, counting down.
GTCTGGCTTGATGCGGGCAGCTCTATCAGGGACTACAACGAGGCAGTTCTCAGGGTTCGCTCTTTTATGGAGGGCAAGGCTTGAGGTTCTCCCTCGGGGTAAAGATATTCCTCGGCTACCTTGTTGTTCTCGCCTTTGTTGGAGTGCTGTCCTCCGTCTACCTTTATATCCTCTCCTCGCTTGTCAACTCGACAGAGGAGCTTCGTTCCCTCGCAGACCGATACGCAGCCCTCCGTGTGGCAGAAGAGGAGTTGTTATCCATCCAGCAGAGCCTTATGAAAAGAAGCATCAACGAGTCAGGAAAGAGCTTCGGGATAAAAAAAGGTTTTGCCTCCGTTGAGAGGACCTTCAAACGGGAGAGCAAAACTTATAGTGCAAGAAGAGATAAAAACCTATCCTCTATAAAGAAACGGTTCGATAGCTACCGTTCTTCTGTCGAGGGCTTGAGAGAACTCGCCGATTCGAGTAGATGGGGCATCCTCCGTGAGAAACTTTATAGAGGAGAAAGAACAGCCCCCCTTCTCCGTCTTCTCGAGCGTTCTCCTGCCTTTGTTAAGACGAGACATGCCGTGGAGAGGTTTGAGAACGAGCTTTCCGCCTATGTTCACTACCAGTTCTATACTCAGAACATTGCCACCCGCATAGACAGGCTGAAGGATACTGCTGTGCTTCTAAAAGAGGATTCATTATCCGCTCTTGTCCAGGAGCTCGAGGAGGGTGTAACTCTGGACGATGTCGACTCTCTGCTTGCCGTTCTCCGGGGGCTTGAGGGAAAAGCGATACAGGGAATAGAGGACGGGGTTTCTGCATCCCAGAGGCAGGCTGCTTTTACCAGGAGGCTCACGGTAATATCCACCGTAGGGCTTTTTATTTTAGCCCTCTTGGTGGCGATTTTTATCTCACGCCGTATCTCCGAGCCGATGAGAAGACTGCAGGCAGCAACCCGGTATGCGAGCAAGGGACATTATGACAGAAGAATCCCTGTCACGAGCGACGATGAGACAGGGGAGCTAACCGAGGATTTCAACAGGATGCTCGATGAGCTGGGCAAGCTCGACAGAATGAAGTCTGAGTTTGTCGCGAGCATCACACACGACCTCAAATCCCCTCTTGCTACTATCAAGCAGGCGGTGCAACTATTAGAAGATGAGATACCCGGTCCTATCGGTGAGCAGCAGAGGCAAGTGCTCTCACAGATAAGCAAAGGTGTCACCAGGCTTTCCCGTCTGATAGCCGACATCCTCGATGTCTCCAAGCTCGAGGCAGGCTTATTCAAGATGGCGTTTGTCCCTGTCGATGTCGCCGGGTTACTGAATGAGATAATTGAATCGTTTGCCACACAGGCAAAGGCACGGGGAATAACTATCCATAAACAGTTCGGCTTCTCACGCTTCAGGATGAGGCTGGACCCCGGGCAGATGGAGCGAGCGATAGGGAATGTCCTCGGCAATGCAATAAAATATACCCCAAAAGGTGGCAGGATTACTGTTCGTGCAAGCCTTTCACCTGCTGACCTCGAGATTGCCATATCGGACACGGGAGTGGGCATCCCGCAGGAATCCGTCGAGCGTATATTCGATAAGTTCTATCAGGTTCGCTCTGGTGGAGCGAGAAAAGGCTCGGGGCTTGGACTTGCGATAACGAAGGAGATAGTTGTTGCCCATAGTGGCTCCGTTCGTGTGGAATCGAAAGAGGGTAAAGGAACAACGGTATATATCATCCTGCCGAGGAAATTCAATCCCCTCGAATCAGACCGAGCATCCTGAGTATATACCCCCAGCGAACGCCTCTGGTCGACACTATGCAGTATGGCTCGGGGGAGCAACCGACAGCCTCGAGAATTTTCCTGTATATTGCGAGCCCGAACGGAAGAATGTCGATTCTCTCCCTGTCGAACGGCAGAAGCTTTTCGAGCCTATCTCTCGGAAGAGCCAGGAACCTTTTTTCTATCTGTTCGATGTCGGCAAGATACATCCTCGTCCCATCTATCATCTCCTCGATATACTCGTCAAGCCCGAGAAAAACTCCTGCTGCCGATGTTATATTCCCTCCAACTGCAAAGAGATGCTCTATTTTCTCTTTGTTTTTGGTAACAGCAGGCAGATACTCATCGAGGATGGAGCTGCCTTCCTGTTTGACTTTCCAGGCTCCTACCGGGATGGAGAAGCACTCCTTGACTGTTTTCCCTGCTCCGTATGCTACCTCGGTTGAGCCTCCTCCAACATCGATTGTCATCACTGTTTCTGTGCTCTTTATGTTTTTGTTGTAGGTTGTGCCGACAAACGAGAGCTCCGCCTCCTTCCTTCCCGAGATTATGTTAAGTTTCTCACCGAGAGCTTCCTCTAATAGATGGATAAGCTCCTTGTTCTTAGAGAGGTTTCTCATTGCCTCTGTCCCGAAAGGGAAGGTCTGCTCGACATTGTATCCCTTGCATATATCCCTGAAATCTGCTATTGTTTTCTTTGCTGTTTCTATTTTTTTCTGTGAGATTTTGCCCGATGCGAGTGCGACTGTGCGGAACTCCTCGTGTATTTTCCTTACACCTGTTATGCCGGAATCGACTATGAGCAGGATGAACGAGTTCGAGCCTATGTCGACCGTTGCCGCTCTCATTTTTTCCTCGCTTTGACCGCCAGGTAGAGGGCAAGACCGATTGCCACCCCTACAACATCTGCTGCGACATCTTCTATGCAGGAATGCCGCCCCGGGACAAAACTCTGGTGGAGCTCATCGAGGGCTCCCACTGCTGCTCCGAGGAATAGGGATAACGGAAGAAGAGAGAAGCTGTATCTTTTCTTGCTTTCCAAAATCGCTCCGATGAGCAGAAAGCCAACAGGGATGTATTCTGCTGTGTGAACTAATTTATCCTTCCCGTGCTTGATGTGTGGAATGTGAGTCAGTGAGGAGAGTCCGAAGATGAGGGCAAGATAGAGGATCCCCCTTTTTCGCCTCCTTCGGGACCGAGGTCGATTATCCAGTCGGCACTCTTTATCACATCGAGGTTATGCTCAATTACGACGACGGTATTCCCTTTGTCAACGAGTCGGGACAGGACATTAAGGAGCATCTTCACATCGGCGGAGTGCAGCCCGACAGTTGGCTCGTCGAGGAGATAGACCGTCTGTCCTGTCTCACGCTTGGATAATTCGAGTGAGAGTTTCACCCTCTGTGCCTCGCCGCCTGATAGTGTCGTTGCCGACTGACCGAGTTGTATATATCCGAGCCCGACATCCTGAAGCAGCTCGAGTTTCGAGCGGATGGCAGGGATATTCTCGAAGAAATCTTTCGCCTCATCAACAGTCAGTTCGAGCACATCAGCGATACTTTTTCCCCTATATTTTATTTCGAGCGTGTCCGGGTTGTAACGTTTTCCCTTGCACCTGTCGCATGGGACATAAACATCGGGCAGGAAGTGCATCTCGAGTCTTATGTATCCTGCTCCGCGGCAAACCTCGCATCTGCCACCTTCAACATTAAACGAGAACCGCCCCTGTTTGTATCCCCTTGCAATGGATTCCGGCAGAGATGCAAAAAGCTGCCTTATCGGTGTGAATACCCCCGTGTATGTTGCGGGATTCGACCGTGGCGTCCGCCCGATAGGTGACTGGTTAATATTTATTACCTTATCTATGTAAGCGAGTCCAGATAACACCTTGTAAGGAAGCGGTTTCATCGCTGCTCGGTACAGGTGCCTCATAAGGGCAGGATAGAGCGTCTGGTTTATCAATGTGCTCTTGCCCGAGCCAGACACACCCGTTACGCAGGTGAAACAGCCCAGTGGTATCCTGACGGTTATATCCTTCAAGTTGTTTCCCGTCAGTCCGGAGATAACAAGGAACTTCCCGTTCCCCGGGCGTCTTTTCTCTGGCACCTTTATCTTTAGCCTTCCTGAAAGATACTGCCCGGTGATAGACTCCTTAACACAGGATATCTCCTCCGGGGTGCCGGCTGCAACGAGATACCCCCCCTCTCTTCCTGCCTTTGGTCCGAGGTCGACGACGAAGTCCGCCGAACGGATGGTCTCCTCGTCATGCTCAATCACAATTACTGTATTGCCGATGTCTCGCAGTGAGGAGAGCGTCTCGAGCAGCCTCTTATTGTCCCGCTGGTGTAGCCCGATTGATGGCTCGTCGAGGACATAAAGCACCCCGACAAGCTGGGAGCCTATCTGTGTGGCAAGATGTATCCTCTGTGCCTCACCGCCGGAGAGGGTCGATGTCTCCCTATCGAGTGTCAGATAATCGACCCCGACATCTATCAGGAAGCTTAATCGGGATGTTATCTCCTTCAATATCGGGTCGGCGATAAGATGCTCCTTCTCTGTCAGAGCGAGGTTTTCAAAGAACGATAGCGCACGCTTTATCGTCATCCGTGTAACATCCTGAATGGGGACGCCGTTTATCTTTACATTCATTGCCTCCTGTCTCAGCCTCGACCCGTTGCACTCAGGGCAGGGGTAGCGGGTCATAAACCGCTCTATCCAGCTCCTTATCTCAGGGGACGATGTCTGGCGATACCGCCGCCTCAGATTAGGGATGACCCCCTCGAAGTTCGAGATGTATTTCCCGGAGAACCTACCATTGGAGGAGATATATTCGAACTCAAACAGCCTGTCTGTCCCGTGAAGTATAACCTTTTTTATCTCCTCGGGTAGCGAGTCGAAGGGGGTGTTTATGTCGAAACCGAGCTCTCGTGCAAGCGTCTTCACCCTCGAATATATCCCCTTGCCGATTATCTCTCCCCAGGGGCGAACAGCACCCTTGAGAATGGATATGCTCCCATCCGGAACGATAAGTTCCGGGTCAAACTCGTTGATGAAACCGAGCCCGGAGCAGTTCGGGCAGGCGCCATAGGGCGAATTAAAGGAGAAAAGCCGCGGCTCTATCTCCTCATAAGATATCCCGCACACGGGACAGGCAAGCCTCTGAGAGAAGAGCATTTCCCTTTTCTCTTCAGGTAGATAAAGTTTCATAAGTCCATTCGAGTATCGAACGGATGTCTCTATCGAATCGACAAGACGCCTCCTTATACCGGGCTTTATAATCAACCTGTCAACAACTATTTCTATGGTGTGTTTCTTATTCTTATCCAGCGAGATGTTGTCCCCAATTTCATACATTTTACCATCCACTCTCACACGGACGAACCCCTCCTTTGAGATGTTAGCGAGCAGGTTCTGGTATTCCCCTTTTCTCCCGCGGACGACAGGGGAAAGTATGATAGCTCTTGTCCCTTCGGGGAGGGATAGGATGGAATCTGCCATATCCGATATAGACTGCTTCTCTATCTTCCTGCCGCATCTGTAGCAGTATGGGATACCGATTCTTGCGAAGAGAAGTCGCATATAATCGTAGATCTCTGTTGCCGTTGCGACGATGGAGCGTGGATTATGCGACAGGGCTCTCTGCTCGATGCAGATAGCTGGGGACAACCCCTCTATCTTGTCGACATCCGGCTTGCCCATAAGCTCGAGGAACTGGCGGGCGTAGGATGAAAGCGACTCGACATACCGCCTCTGCCCCTCGGCGTATATCGTATCGATGGCGAGCGAGCTTTTCCCTGAGCCCGAGACACCTGTTATAACAACGAACTGGTTTCTCGGTATCTCGAGGTCGATATTCTTCAGGTTATGCTCTCTGGCACCTTTTATAATTATCTTATCTCTCATGATAAATTTTACATTATAACAAAAATGTTCGCAAAATTCAAGAGATATTTGGATTTTCTCCTTTGACAAAAGATAGGGGTTTGCTATTTTGAAAGATTATGAAATATTTTGTCCCGGCAATTATTCTCCTTTTGCTTTTTGTTCCTCTTCTTGCGGATTGGCCGCTTCCTGGGAGCCGCTCTATCTCATCGACCTTTGGCGAGTATCGCTCTGGTCTTCGTATCCACGCCGGAATCGATATTAGGACACCGGTTTTGGCGATGCCCGTTGTCGCTCCCATAGATGGCTGGGTGGAGAGGCTCAGGGTGTCACCTTGGGGTTATGGGAAGGTGCTCTATCTCCGCGGTGTCGATGGCGGGGATTATATCTTTGCTCACCTCTCAGGCTTTGCACCAGGTCTGGCGGAGAGGGTTGTTGAGGAGCAGGAAAAGCGGAGAAACTACTTCGTCGAGCTCTGGTTCTCGGATAAGGAGTTCCCGTTTTTTGCGGGTGATACGATAGCGTTCACGGGTGGAACAGGTATCGGAAGGCCCCATCTGCATTTTGAGGTGAGGGATGCCGACTCCCATCCGACGAACCCGCTCGAACTGGGTTTTTCTCCTATGCCTGACACGACACCACCTGTCTTCTATTCTCTTGTTGTGGTTCCTCTCGATATTTCATCCCGTGTCAACGGAAGCCTGCTTCCTGTGGAAATTCCCGTTTTCTTCGATGAGCAGAAGAAGGTTTATAGGCTGAGGAGGCGTATCTTTGCCTCGGGTAATCTTGGTTTTGAGACCTGCGTCTATGACTATGAGAGAGAGGAGAACCCGAACCACCTCGGGGTGTATTCCCTTTCGCTTTCCCTCGAAGATAGCACAATCTTTTCGTTTTCACCGGTGAGTTTCTCCTATGAGGACAATGCCGATGCTGGTTTCCTCTGGGATATAGACTCCGAGGAGAGGTTTAACAGGAGGTTTGTCAGGCTCTTCTCCGCTCATCCGACGGATGTCGGTTTCACGAAGGGAGATGGGAAGATAAATTTATCTGAGGAGGATTCGGTTCTATTTTTCAGGGTCATAGCATCGGATATCCATAGCAATAGCTCCTCTCTTTTTCTCCCTGTTCATTACTCTCCACCGATAAATATCGGCAGCCTCGAAAGGACAGAGAGCGATACATTCCTTTTTTTCTCCTCCCAGCCTGATACCGGTTTTAGTGTTCTCGTGGATGGGAGGAGACCGGACAAGCTCATCCGTTTCGAGGAGGGGGAGAACAGGCTTGGTTTTATCCTCCCGGATTCTATTTCCGGGGAGACGATAAAGCTCTTTTTTCCCAATTCAAACAGGTTATTTTTGAGCTTGCAAGATGCGGGAAATCCGTTTGAGTCGCGGGTTTCGTTCGACTACACCGTGAGGGAAACAGGGCTTTTCCTGTTTTTTGAGTTCGAGCCGCAGAAACCTGTCGAGATACTCGTGGAGAAATCAGGCGATACGATAAAACCCACCCTTTTCTTTCAATCAGCCGACAGTGTTGTGGCGGCGGTTCCGATAAGGGCAGAGGGAAGATACAATGTTATTCTTAGACATTGCGACATCTCATGGAATTTTACCGTAGATGTATGCCGGCTCAAGGCAGGTAAGAAACTCTCTCTTCCCGGGTCAGCCGCTCTTTATATTCCTCCGGGGCAGTCTCTCCTTCTGCCCTTCTCTGCCTTCGAGCTACAGGATACTCCTGCCATAGCGGAGGATATTGTTTCTCCTGTTGTTCGGTTCAAGAGTTCTCTTTTCCCTCTGAAGGAGCCTGCTCGTTTGACCCTTTCTCCTGGGATACCGCTCGATAGAGCTGGCAGGAGGAAACTTGCGGTTGGACGGTTCTGGCGTGGGGAATGGTATTTCGTCTCTACTGGAGAAATCGCTTATATCAATCTTCCTGGGACATTTGCCCTTATCCTCGACACCGTTCCGCCGGTCGTTATCCCGGGCTCAATCGAGGATGGCGATACACTCTCTTACTCGCCTTACATCATCTCGGCTCTCGTTAGGGATAACTTCTCTGGTTTCGACAATCACTGCATACCGACGATGTATATAGACGAGCAGTTTGTCCCGGCAGAGTTTGACCCGGAGTCCGAGAGGTTATACTACCTGTTGAAGGAGCCGCTCTCTCCGGGTGAGCATACCGTTTCTATTGTTGCTGTTGACCGTCTCGGCAACAGAACGGAGTGTGAGATGACATTTTTCATCGGTGGGGAGTGATCTTGCGGCGAATGAGCTCTGCCGCTTCATACAGACTTTCTGCGTAGAAATCTGCCTCTATATCGGTTTTCCTCTCAGGGGTGATGAGGATTGTTCTCGTTCCGGCTGCTTTCCCTGCGAGGATATCGGTATCGGTGTCCCCGATGGTGAATGAGGATGGTAGCTCAATCTGATGTCTTTCTGCGGCTGCCAGTATCATCCCGGGGGATGGCTTGCGGTAGTATCCTGTCGAGTGCGGGCAGAAGAGGATATCATCGATTCTTGCACCCTGTTTTTTGAGCTCGGCTATCATAAACCGGTGAACCTGCTTTAGGTCCTCCTCCGTCATAACCCCTCGCTCTATTCCCCGCTGGTTTGTTACGACTATCACCAGAACCCCGATGGAGTTTAAGAGGGCAATCCCCTCCGGTGCTTCTGGCAGCAGGATGAACTCGTCGGGTGTCGTTATATATCCACCGATTTTTCGCCTGTTTATCACCCCATCTCTGTCGAGGAACGCCGCGATATGCCTCATTATGCACCGTACTTGTCGAGTTTAAGCGAGTGGGCAAGCATAAGATTTATCGATTTCTCCGCAGGGAATATCCCGAGTGAGCCTCTCAGGCAGTGCTTCTCGTCGAATCGGGTATCCTTTTGCCATCTGACAAACGGTGAATAGAGAAGGTATGGCACAGGGTGCCAGGAATGGTTTTTCAGAGCCACGGGGGTCGAGTGGTCTCCTGTTATAACGAGAACATCCGGCGAAAGCTCAAGCAGCCTCGGAATAAAGCGGTCTGTCTGCTCGATGACCTCGCATTTCTTCTCGAAGTTCCCGTCCTCACCATAGGAATCCGTTTTCTTTATATGGATGAAAAAGAAATTATACCGCTTCCAGTTTTCCTCAAGCGATGCAAATTCCGACTCGATATCCTTCCCCGCCGGGAGAAGTGTCATCCCGACAAGCGATGCGAGTCCTCTATACATAGGATAGCTGGCAATTGCGCCAGGTATCAAGCGAAACCTCTCTTGGAAAGGTGGAATATTCGGCGG
>NATO01000090.1:0-5756 GCA_002085385.1 candidate division Zixibacteria bacterium 4484_93 | reverse complement strand
CCTCGCAGAAGTATCCCGTTTGCTGGTTTCCTGTTTTTCAGAATATCGTTTGCCAGCTGTGTCAGGAGGTTTATCACCCTTGCGGTCTTCTCAAGCCTGGGGTTATCTGTCTTCAGGAAATGTATCTTCTCGCCGAGTGTGTGTGGGTCTGTGTCGGGTAGACCTTCGGCGAGTCCATCTCCCCTGAAGATGACGGCGAACCGGTGCTCTAAGCCCGATTTGAATATGAGATCGATATCCTCTATCCGCCTTATCTGCGATGATAGAAGTTCGATGAGCTTTTTGTTCTCTTCCGTCGAGAGTCGTCTTTCCCCTGCTCCACCTCTTCTATCTATCACAGTTCCGTTCTCGTCAAGTGTGCAGAAATTCCCACGGGCAGCCAAATCCTGCTTCTTCATCTCCATATCGAGGCCGATAGCTTCGAGTACTCCTCTGCCGATGTTGTATTTCAGCGGGTTGTATCCGAAAAGCGACAGGTGAGCGGGACCGCTCCCGGGGGTTATTCCCCAGTCAACAGGGATGGTCAACCCCAGAGCTGATTGGCAGGCAAGCGAATCCATATTCGGCTTGTTGGCGGAGGATAGAGGAGTTCTCCCATCTCTGTCAGGGATATCACCCACACCGTCCATAACCAAAAGAACAATCTTCTTATCGTTCTCCTTTATGAGCGACTCGAGAACTGCCATATTGTTCCCCTTTCAGTTTGAATCCAAAATTAAGCGGAATATCAGATTTTGTCAACAAGTTTTCGTATGGGAGCAACTGTTTTGCTCATCAGCCTCAACGAGGCGAATATCGGCGAGATGAGCTGCAACCCTGCTGTGGGCGGCATCGGTAAAAGCCAGGTAGTCAAAGAGGTAGATGCTCTCGGAGGTGTTATCGGGCTTGCCGCAGACCGAACGGCAATACAGTATCGGGTGTTGAACAGAAGAAAGGGTGTTGCTGTCCGCTCGACACGCTCACAGAACGAGAGAAGATTGTATCCCGTTGTGGTCAGGCAGATACTGGATTCCTTCGAGAGCCTGACAATCAAGCAGGACGAGGCAACAGAGATTATAGTCGAAGGCGACAGGGTCGTAGGTGTGAAAACAGCTCTCGGTATGGAATATGCCGCGGATGCCGTGATACTTACCATGGGCACATTCCTTGGTGGGATGATATATATTGGTGATAGCCGTTTCCCGTCTGGCAGGGCAGGTGACCCGCCGTCGAACAGGCTATCTGAATCCTTGAGCAGACTCGGATTCACCCTTTTCCGCTTCAAGACGGGGACACCACCTCGTGTCGATGGCAGGACAATAGATTTCTCGAAGACTATCCGCCAGGACGGTGAGGATGATTATACCCCCTTTTCGATGAGGACAGAGGAGCATATCGAGGAACAGCTGCCCTGCTATCTGACCCACACGAGCGAGAAGACGCATAGTATAGTCCGCAAAAATATCGAAAGAACAGCCCTCTATGGTGGGCTTATCACAGGGAAGGGACCGAGATACTGCCCGTCGATTGAGGATAAGATAATGAGGTTCCCGGACAGGCAATCACATCAGGTATTCCTTGAGCCTGAAGGGAGATATACGGATGAATACTATCTCAACGGTATATCCACATCGCTCCCTGTGGAGGTTCAGCTCGATATGCTCGCTACAATCCCCGGTCTTGAGGAGGCTGAGATGATAAGACCCGCCTATGCAATCGAGTATGATTGTATCGACCCGCAGGAGCTTAAAAGAACACTCGAATCGAAGAGGATAAAACTCCTTTTTTTCGCCGGGCAGATAAACGGCACATCCGGTTACGAGGAGGCGGCAGGTCAGGGGATAATCGCGGGGATAAACGCCGCTCTTTCTGTCCGGGGAGAAAAGCCGTTTGTCCTGTCGAGGAGTGAATCATACATCGGTAGCCTGATAGATGATATCGTTATAAAGGGTGTGGATGAACCATACAGGCTATTTTCTTCGCGGGTGGAACACAGGCTTATTCTCCGTGAGGACAACGGATATGAGAGGATGTTGCCGTATGCAAAGCGGTTCGGGCTGCTCGATGAGCCACTTATAGAAAGGGTCGAGGAGGAGATAGCCCTTATAGCCGATGAGAAGAAAAGGCTTGCGAAGATGACTGTTCGGGTTGGCGGAAAGTCGATGACCGCCTATCAAGCAATCAAGATGCCGGGATGCTCTTACAGGAAGCTTGATATTGAGAGGAGGCTCCCCGAGCATCTTTTCGATAGGCTCGATACAGAGATAAAATATGAAGGGTATATCGCGAGGGAGAAGAGGAAGATAGGTCAGATGAAGCGGCTCGAAGGGATGAACATCCCGCGGGGGCTCGATTACAGTTATGTCCGGAACATAACAAACGAAGCGAGGGAGAAGCTTGTTCGCATTCAGCCGGCGACAATCGGGCAGGCATCGAGGATACCGGGGGTATCGTCTGCCGATATCGAGGCTCTCGTTATCTTCATTAAACGGAATTGTTTTATATGAAACATCCGAGTTATCTTGTTGAGCAACAAATAGTTACACTGAAAAAACTGTTCGAGAAATTCTTTGTTCCTTACGATGAACTTCTGCTCTCACGGTTCAGAGAGTATATCTCCCTCATAGTCGACTGGAGCAGTCGTGTTTCCCTCGTTTCCTCCGGTGACAGGGAGTATCTTGTCGAGCGGCACATATTTGAGGGTGTGCTTGCCGCAAGGAAAATGCCTGTTCCTTTTTTTGGCAGGCTTCTCGATGTTGGTTCCGGTGCGGGGTTCCCCGTCGTCCCGATAAAGCTCATCCGCCCGGATATCCGCTGTGTCGCACTCGATTCCAATAGAAAGAAGATACTGTTTCTGAAGAAAGTGGCACGGACGCTTGGGCTGCCCGGATTCGAGCCGCTTCGTTCCCGTTTTGAGCTCGTTTCGTTCCCGTTCCGCTTCGATGCGATAACCGCCCGTGCTGTCGGCAATGATGAGGCTATCTTGCGGAGGGCAGATGAACTTCTTTTGCCTATGGGTAAGGTTTTTTTCTTCAAAGCAGACAGGACAAAAAACCCTCTTATAAAGAAAGGAGGAGTAGAAATCCCGCTCGGTAGTATCTCCGCTTCTGCCACGGAGAGGGTTATTGTCGCTTTTGGCGTCCGGGGAGCAGATTCCAGATGAGGTATTCCGCTCCGGTGAAGAGTGTGAGGAATGTGACAAGGAGAAGAACGATATTGAGCAGAAGAGGTATTGTCTCGTATAGTTCCCAGATAGGGTTTGCTGTTCTCGTGATGTCGTAGGCGAGGAAGAATGTCAATGAGAACATAAGGCAGGCGGTTTTTATCCTTGCCAGCTGTGATGGCTTGAGAACGGATTCTTTTCCCCTCATAAGCGACAGTCTCAATGCTGTTACAAGGCATTCCCGCCCGATGATGAGAATTGTTATAAACCAGGGAACAAGCGATGTTATCGAGAGATACAGGAGGGCAAACGATGTAAGGAGTTTATCTGCTATCGGGTCCAAGAGCCTGCCTGCTTTTGTGGTAAGCTTCAGCCGTTTTGCTATGTAGCCGTCGAGGAAATCGGAGATGGCGGCGAGGATAAAAATCAAAAACCCTATTATCTTTGTTTCTACCGAGGGGAGAAGGTAGAGTATAAAGAAAACAGGTGATGCGATGGCTCTGAACAGGGTCAACGATGTCGGGATGTTCATCAATCCTCTCCGAAATTCTCCTCGAACAGTTTGTAAATCGCCTCTACTGCTTCCCTTTCGTCGTCACCTTCCGCCATAATCTTCAGATGTGTTCCCCGCGGAGCCTGAAGCGACAGCAGGTTCATAATGCTTCTTGCGCTAACCCTTTTGTCTCCCTTGATAAGCCATATCTCGCTTTTGAAGCTGCCGCACTTCTGGACGATGAGGACAGCAGGTCTAACATGGAGTCCAAGTTCGTTTGTGACCGTCAGTTCCTTCTCTGTCATCTTGCCTCTATATCTTTATAAACTGTTTCCCCGCGAGCTGTTTGACAACTCCTGCCAGTTCCAACTCGAAAAGCTGGGAGAGTGCATATCCGGGGTCCATATCCGCTTCCTGGGCGATTTTGTCTATATGCTTCGGTTCACGGGAGAGAACCTGATAGACAACCCTCTGCTCGGGGGAGAGTTCAGACAGACTCGGCAGAGCCTCGGGAAGCGATTCCTTTGCCGGGAGATACTGCTCTATCTCGTTTAATATATCCTCTTCGTTCAGTATGAGTTTTGCTTCGCCCCTCTGAACGAGCCTGTTCGTTCCGACGCTTTTTGGCTGGTTGGGACTTCCTGGGACAGCAAATAGTTCCCTTCCCTGGTCGAGGCTGTATTTTGCCGTTATGAGCGCACCGCTTCTCTCACCTGCCTCGGCGACCAGAGTTCCGAGTGACATCCCGGAGATTATCCTGTTCCGTCTCGGGAAGTTCTCTGCTTTTACCTCCTCACCGAGAAGAAATTCAGATACGATTGCCCCTGTCTCCTTTATCTTTTCATACAGTCTTTTGTTCACCTTTGGATATATAATATCGACGCCTGAGCCGAGGACAGCAATTGTTCGACCGCCTGCCGACAAAGCCCCCTGATGAGCGGCTGAATCTATTCCCACCGCCATACCACTTATGATTGTGAGCCCATGTCTTGCAAGGGATTGGGCGATGCTTTCGGTGAAGAACCGTCCGTATGTTGTCGGGTTTCTCGTTCCCACTATGGAGATTGAGAAACGGTCTGTTGGGGCAAGTTTCCCCATAACGAAGAGAAAAAGAGGAGGGTCATATATCTCACGGAGCAGAGCCGGATAATCGTCGGAGGTGAGCGGAACAAATGTTGCATCGGTTTTAGCAATCCGCTCGAACTGGTGTGCGACAGCATCTGGTGGGTGCTCGAAGTTCCGGTATAGAGATTCTGCGACCCGCTCTGGAACGACATCGACGAGCTTCTCCTTCGGGGCAGCGAGTATGTTTTCCACCGAGCCGAACCTATCGAGCAGTCTCTTCCCGTAGACACAGCCGAGGTAGGGTGTCTGGGCAAATGTCAGGAACTCTTTAATCTGTTTCATCTTCTTTTGTTTCTAAAAGGGTGTGAACCACTGCACCGAGGAGCTCTTTTATCCCCTCTTTCCTCAGAGCAGAGATAAAAAATGTATCGTTGCCGAAAACCGATTTCAGCTGTTTTTTCTCCTCGTCGGTTATAAGGTCTATCTTGTTCAAGGCAACAATATCTCTTTTGCGGGATAGCGCCGGTGAATAACGGGCAAGCTCTGTTCTGAGCATATCGAGGCTTTTTCTTGGGTCTTCATCCGTTGCATCTATCAGAAACAGAAGCAGCCTCGTTCTTTCGATATGCTTGAGGAATTCGATACCCAGTCCCTTTCCTCTGCTTGCCCCCTCGATGAGACCAGGGATATCGGCAACGACGATTGGTGTATCGCCGAAATTGACCGTTCCGAGAACGGGTTCTGTCGTTGTGAACGGGTATTCTGCGACCTTTGGGTGGGCAGAGGATACGGCGGAGATAAAGGTGCTTTTCCCTGCGTTTGGTTTGCCGACGAGCCCGACATCCGCTATCAGTTTGAGCTCCAGGCGGAGCATCTTCTCCTCGCCGGGCTCACCGCTGGTGCATTTTGTTGGCGCCTGTTTCCTCGCTGTGGCAAAATGCTGGTTCCCCAATCCTCCCTTGCCGCCCATTGCAGCCACCGTTTCTTCCCCCTCTTCCTTCAGGTCGGCTATGACATCGCCTGTGGCTTCATCTATAACCACTGTCCCGGTAGGAG
>NATO01000089.1 GCA_002085385.1 candidate division Zixibacteria bacterium 4484_93 | reverse complement strand
TGACTGGGGCGATAACCTGGTAAGTTCCGGGGCGGAGATAGTCGGCACATTCGACCTATCGCCTTATCCTGTCAACGGTGCAATAGCGATAGCACCTGAGGGAGCGGCTGTGGTAAATTCGTTCATAACATCGGCTGCTGATGACAACGACGGCGATGGTATGGCAGATTATCTCGAGCTTCTCATAAATGAGATAGTGTTCCTGACCGGCGGCGTAAATATCCCCTGGCTCTCCGAGCATCCTGTTGCTGGGATGATTCCTCCCGGCAGGTGCAATCTTATCTCTGTCGATTTTAACTCCGATGGATACGATATAGGCACGAGCCTTGACGGTTTCGTCGTTGTTCACACGAACGACCCTGCTCATCCCACCTTTCATATTCGCTGTCATATGAATGTTGTGGAGCCGGAGCATCATACTGTTGAGATGTCGTTCCCTGAGGAGACAAACGCATCTCCCGGCGATACAATCGTTGTCCCGATATCCATCACAAATGTTAGTGGGCTTGGAATAAACTATCTCTCTTTCGGAATCTCCTCCAACCCGGATATTGCAGAGCCGATTGCTTGTGAGATTGTCCCCGATGGTCCTTTTGCCGGTTTTATCCAGGATCTCGTCTGGGACGATGGACATATGGATATTACGCTCTCCAGCGATAGACTCGTTGCCGACGGAGAGGGGGAAATGCTGTATGTTACCTATGTCATTCCATCGACAGCTCTTATCGGTGATCATACACCGCTTCACATCTCGGATGATGTCGCCTATGAGTCGGTGATAGAGATAGACGAATTTACCACCACCGACGGAATTCTCACTGTGATTGGTGGCGAGGTTTCCTGGAGGTTGAGGCTGCTCTTCTACATAGAGAATGTTAAGGTCGATGAGGTGGCAATTGGCACCGACCCCGATGCAACGGTTATGTTCGATGAGGGGCTGGATGAGGATGATGAGTTTATTCCCGGCGCATTCAACGCCTTCTCGGATATATCGGGGTTTGACGAGGAGCATCCGACACTCGGTATCGATATGAGGAGTTCCCTCGACCAGTCGGCAGAGTGGTATGTGATAACCGCCCCTGAGGGTGGAGTGGTTCGCTGGGTATTCGAGGAGATAGCTTCGCCTGACCTTATAGGCAGTCTCTTCCTCAATGGGACAATCGATATGAAGCTTGTCAACAGCTATCATTTCTTGGACAACGATACGCTTGTTATATCTTATGACCGCACCGGTCTTGTTCCGTTCGAGATTGCATTTATTCCTGGCTGGAATATGTTCTCGCTACCTGTTGAGCTACCCGGTTGGACATTCTCCGAGCTATTCCCTGATGTTGTTGATGTCTACTGGTATGACCCTGTGGAATGCACTTATGTCCGCGAGACAACCCCTGAGCCAGGCAAAGGTTATCTTGGTCTATGGCTCGATGAGGTCAGCTACACTCTCTGGGGTTCACCGGTCAGAACGGTGGATGTCGAGCTTCACTCCGGCTGGAACCTGATTGGGAGTGTCTATAACAACGATGATTTCACCACTCCGGATGTCGTTCCCGAGGATGCACTCTATGATGGTATCCTTTACAACTATGCCGAGGGGACATACTATCCTTCACGCACTGTTGAGCCTGGCAAAGGGTATTTCCTCGCTTCGCGCTCCGATGCACTGCTCACACTTGGAAACCATCCGATTGCCAAATCCCGTCCATTCGAGGAGATTCCCTCTCTGTCGGACATTTCGGTGAACTTTGGCGAGTTCTCACTTAACCTTATGCTGACAGAATCTGCTGAGCCGCTCCTTATGCCACCCGTTCCACCGGCTGTTCCCGAAGCCTACCTGACGGATGGTGAGGGAAGATATATCGCAGTTCCATCTGGCTATGATTGTGAGCTTGTGCTCACGGACAGGGCTGTTGTCTCCGCGGCAGGTAATCTTGCCGTTTCGCTTGAGAAGGATGGGGAGATAATCTCTCTTGATGGGGGGGTCTTGGTTCCTGCCGGCAGTTATAAGCTGTTAGCCGGTGGCTTGCCGAATAGGTTTGCCCTCGACAATGCGTATCCTAACCCGTTCAATCTGGCAACAGCGATAAGATTCGAGCTTCCAGAGGAGAGCAAGCTGACGCTTGAGGTCTATAATATCCTCGGTGAGCATATTAGAACGCTTGCTAAGGATAAATATCCAGCCGGTGTGCACAGTGTCATCTGGGATGGTAAGGATGATTCGGGTGTCCCTGTTTCCTCTGGGGTCTATCTCTACAGAATGCAGGCAGGCAGTTTCAGTGCCGTGAAGAAGATGCTGCTTGTGAAGTAGCCCGACCCATCATCGGCTGATATTATGGGGGAGCCTTCGGGCTCCCTCTTTTTTATCCTGTGGGTTTCTGTTGACATTTGTGAATTTGCTCTTAATTTTGTTCTGTATGATATCCCGTAGCATAAAGACTTGTCTTCGGAAAATATTCGGCGATAGGTTTTCTGATGAGACTGGGTTGCTTTTTGCCTATTCATACGATGCCAAGTTCGAGGGGGCTCCCGATGCAGTTGTTTTCCCTGTGGATTCCGATGAGGTATCGCGTCTTCTCTCCCTTGCGACGGAGGAGGGGTTTCCTGTTATACCGAGAGGGGCGGGCACAGGTCAAACAGGAGGGAGCATCCCCGTGGAGGGTGGTGTAGTTCTGTCGCTCGAGCGTATGAACCGTATCCTCGAGCTTGACCGTGAGAACCTCACGCTTACCGTCGAGCCAGGAGCAATTACAGGAGATGTAAAAAGCTATGTGGCAGGGTTCGGGCTATATTATCCTCCTGACCCGGCGTCCTATGAGTTCTCGACCATCGGGGGAAACATTGCGGAGAACGCAGGCGGTATCCATGCAGTCAAGTACGGTGTGACAGCGAATTATGTCCTCGGGCTTGAGGTTGTTCTGCCGACAGGGGAAATGATATCTTTCAGCGGTAAACTCTACAAGAATGCTACAGGGTATGACCTTCGCGATATATTTATCGGCAGTGAGGGAACACTCGGTGTGATAACCCGTGCGGTGCTTAAACTTGTTCCTGCTCCTGAGGCTTATGCAACAGCCCTTGTTGGCTTTCCCGATGTCTCTTCTATCCGTCGTCTTGCATCCACTGTCCGCTCTCTTTCCGCTTCTGCCTGCGAGCTTGTCGGCAAGAATATTGTCCCCATTCTGATGGAAAACTTCCCGTCGACTCTTCCACCGAAAACGAGCTATCTTATGCTTGTCGAGTTTGATGGTTTTGGTGATGAGCCGAAGCGACTGCTCGATTCGATGCTTTCCTCATTCAGGGAGGTGAGTTTTGTTGTTGCACGGGATGACAGCGAGCGTGAGCGTCTCTGGGATATCCGCCGGAATGTGTCTCCTGTTATTCGGGCAAACTGCACCTGTGGAGTGAGCGAGGATATAGTCGTTCCACCTGCTTCTGTTCCTGAGATGCTGGAGTTCCTTGAAGAACTGCAGGCTGAATTTTCAGTAAAGATTTTCAGCTTTGGACACGCCGGGGACGGGAACCTGCATGTTAATATCTGCTATGATGAGTTATTCCCCGAAAGGCAGATTGAGCAACTGCTCGAGGCACTATTTAGGAAAACTGTTTCCCTCGGAGGTGCTCTCTCCGGTGAGCATGGTGTCGGTATCGCAAAGAAGCGATTTCTTGACATTTATCTGTCAGAGGAGTCCATTCGGCTTCACAGGAGGCTGAAGCGCATACTTGACCCTCGCGGAATTCTCAACCCAGGGAAGATATTCGATGAATGAGAGATGCGTTCGATGCGGTAAGTGTAATCCTGTCTGCCCGACATACAGGGTGTCAGGCAATGAGCTTTTCTCACCGAGAGGGAGGTATCTCCTCGGAGAAAGGGTTCTCTCCGGTAAAATTCCTGCGACATCCGATGTTGTGAAGAGCCTCCTCTCCTGCACTGACTGCTACCTATGCAATCCTATCTGTCCTGTCGGGTTGGATATAGTTGAGATGGTTCACAGAGCCAGGGAGACATTTTTTGTGAGGGATGAATCCTGTTCCCGCTTTTCGCTCTCTGGTTTTGGCATCGACTACAAGGGAGAAAAGTATGAGGGCAAGATGTCAAGAGGTGATGGCTCGGTTCTCCTGTTTCCTGGTTGTCTGGTTATCGATAGCTTCGGCGATACACTCGAGAGATTGACGGAGCTTCTCGCCTGCCTCGATATCCCGTTTGTGATAATCGATGCCTGCTGCAACTACCCCGACTGGTTTAAGGGCGGCAAGATATGCTTACCGGTGGAAGAGGAAACAGAATTTTATGTTGTCTGTTCTTCAGCATATATCTCTCTTAAAAAGGATGCTGGCGTAAGATATTTTTTGTCTTTTTTTGAGGATGTTTTCCCTGTTAGATTGCCCGATAACGCAGTTTTTGTTCAAGAGGAGGCGAGCAGGTCTCTGGGGCTTATTGTGGCTGACAGGCAAATTTCCTCCCCTGGTGACCTTCTATTGATTTTCCAGCAGGATTCGGGTATGGTTCACCTGCTTTTTGAGAGACTTATCCAGCAGGCACGGGGGGATGTTCTCGTTTTTGAATCGTTTCATAATCTGGCGGTTTTTCGCTCTCTTTTCCCGGATGTGCATTCCTATCACATAATCGATTTTATCCATCGGGAGGTTATGGAAAGTTGACCGCTGGGAGTTATTCACATAAATATCTTTTCGATTTTGCTAAGCGTGTGATGGTGTCTTTGGGTGTGAGCGATCCCGATTCTGAGAGCTTTGCCAATGTGCTTATCGCTGCTGACCTTCGAGGGATTGCATCGCACGGTGTAGCTCGTCTTTCCCGTTATGTCGATGGTATCCGTTCGGGTAAGATAAATCCGAGGGCACATCCTTCTGTTCTTGTGAGTGCACCGACAATCTCGGTCATAAGTGGAGAAAATGGTCTCGGTCAGGTGGCGGCCACCTTTGCGGTGGAGCAGGCAATAGAGAAGGCGAGGGCATCAGGTGTTGGGTTGTCCTTTGTCAGGAATAGCAACCATTTCGGCATAGCAGGATATTATGCTATGAAGCCTCTTTCGGAGGATATGATAGGTGTCTGTATGACCAATGCCAGACCGCTTGTCGTTCATACATTCTCTCGCCGGGCTGTCCTCGGAACGAACCCGATAAGCCTTGCTGCCCCCACAGGATGGCGCTATCCGTTTGTTCTGGATATGGCAACGAGTGTTATAACCTCCGGCAGGGTGGAGGTGTATGAGCGTCTCTCGAGGGAAATGCCGGTCGGTTGGTGCGTGGATGCCGATGGCGAGCCCGCAGTCGACCCTGCTTTCGTTCTCGATACAATCCGTTCGAGGAGACAGGGTGGTTTGCTCCCGCTCGGTGGTGATAAGGAGGAGCTTGGCGGGCATAAAGGGTATGGTCTTGCGATGCTCGTTGATATTCTCTCTGGCGTTCTGTCCGGTGCTGCCTTTGGACTTGATGTGGGGTCTCCTGACTCTCCTTCTCACAATGTCGGGCATTTCATCGCCGCTCTGAATATCGATATGATTATGCCTATCGATGAATTTAGGTTGAGAATGAGCCGACTTATCGAGATGCTGAAAAGCTCTCCCCGGCAGGCTGGAGCCGGGCGGATATACATCCACGGTGAGAAGGAGTTCGAGGAGGCACAGAAGAGAGCTATCGAGGGCATTCCACTCCCGGAAAAGGTGGTTAAAACCCTTGTTTCCATCGGAGAATCCGTCGGGGTTCCGTTTGAGGCAGGCTGATGGCAAAACCTTTCTTCCCTGAACCTGTGAAGCTCTTTGTTGGGCTGATAATTTTCGAGCCAGAGAAGAACCTCTCATCTGTGCTGTCGCGTCTATCCTCTGAGTTCGGCGAGGTTGAGAAACTCTCTTCTGTTATCCCTTTTGATTTCACCAACTATTATGAGCACGAGATGGGTAATCCGCTCTGGCGTCTGTGGGTTTCCTTCAAAGAGCTCTTCGATTATGGCGAGCTTGCAACTGTTTGCACCTCAGAGGGTTTATCTCGGTAAGGGTATATACGCCGAGCTCGAACTTATATATCATCACAGTGGCTTCGAGCCTCTACTATGGACATATCCTGACTACAGATGTGATGTTGCGCTTGGTTTCTTCAACGAGCTCCGGGCGATGTATATTTCCCGGTTAAAGGAAACGAGAGATAGAGGGTAAGCCCCGATTCTTTCATTTCGAGATGGGCGTCGAAATTAAAGAGCTCCGCCTCGATATATGCATCCAGCCCAGCCCACAGGGTTGCACCGACCCATAACCAGACATACTGGTTCCTCTTATAGATATGGTTGTCAAACTGCTCCTTCAGCTTGAGATATTCACTCGACCCTTCGCTGTATAGTTCCCGTTTGTCGAGTAGCTTTGACGCCTGGTTATTTTCGTAGAAGGTTTCATAGGCAAAGGCAGAAACCGCTGTAACGAACGCTCCTGCCTTTATATATTCTCCGTTATAGAGCTGCCCGGCTCCTGGGAGAGCCAGACTTAATAACAGGGCTTTTGTTGAGTTTTTCGTAGGGATTGAGGAGGTTGT
>NATO01000088.1 GCA_002085385.1 candidate division Zixibacteria bacterium 4484_93 | reverse complement strand
AACTGGCGAAGATTGGCAATCACCCACTGGGACGACTTCGACTGCGAAATTCACAGCGATTCCCTTATCACCGATAGTGGGGTTCTTATGCGCTGGAACCCTGTGACGAGGGGCCCCGGCGAGACATTCTACACCAACATAATCTATGGAGAGGCAGGCGGAGCGGCGTTCTATCCCGGCTTTGTGAGCTTCAGACTGACCCCTCCCCCGCGTGAGATACGGGTGATTAACTGTGAGCTCCGCCCTAACCCATTCTCTATAAACGCTGTTGCCACCAACTCGATGCCCGATACCCTTCACGATGTTGTGATACGGCTGAGGCTACCCGAGGGACTTCACTGTGACCCGGCGACACCCGAGACCGCTGTGGCTATACCCACATTCTTACCATACAGGAGTGTTCCCGTGAACTGGAGGGTGTATGTCGACCCACCCGCAGATGGCGATGTCTATCTGAACTATATTATCGAGGCTACCACATCCACATATCCCGACTCGGTCTCTGAGGCTGTCCTCGGTGTCTCCGTGGAGTATTCCGCTTACATCCCACCGGAGCTCGAGGTTCTGGAACCTGTATCAGATGAACCAACAGCAGACCTTTTCTCCAGCAACGAATTCCAGGGGATTGTCTTTACCATAACCGATGATGAGGAGGTAGACACAAGCTCCATCAGAATTTCATCCGGTCTGGTCGGCTCAACAGCTGTGTATCCATACTCATCGGGGACAATGCATTTCTCGGGGGATACACTCTTCTTCGCTCCACCGGAACCTTTCCTGAATGGCACCCATGCCGTTTTCAAGATAGTATCTGCCACTGACTATGACGGTTGCAGTGCTGACACATCGGGGGAATACGATTGCTGGATAGACCTCTCCGGTCCTGTCTGGACAGACTACTATCCTTACGATGATGACCTCATCACCGACTCACTCGAGGCTGTTGTAGTCATCGTCCACGATGCACTTCAAGGAGATATTTATCTCCCATCTGTCATCTTTAGTATAAATGGCAACTCAATCGCCTATCCATCGCCACTCATCTCCTACGATCCCGATGAGGACAACCTCTCCTTAACCCCCGATGGTGAGACAATACTCGAGGATGGCTACACCGAGGTCTGCCTCGTCGATGTTACCGACCATCCCGACTATGGTGAGCCGAACCATCTGGAAGGAGGGGAACTCTGCTGGTTCTTCACGGTGAACTCCCACGGTCCAAGGGCACACCCGATTGAACCTATGCCAGGATACATCACATCCGACCCCAATCAGGTAATAACCGTATCCCTTTTTGATGGGAATGAGGTTGTCCCCTCATCTGTTGTCTGGTATGTCAACGCCGATACAATGACAGGCACCCCACTGGAAGAGGATTCTATGCTTGTTTATACACCTTCCTCACCCTGGGGAAACTGCGAGGTGGTCACCGTTGGTGTCATCTCGGCTATGGACACGCTCGGCACGGAGCTCGAGGAGCCGCTCGACTTCCTATTCGTCGTGGACCTGACACCTCCTTATGTCCTCTCAACCATCCCGGAGGATGGCGATACATCCGAGGATATGCACCAGATAATCCAGGTGATACTCGGTGACGAATGCGGGAGGCTCAATCCTGAACTGATAACAATGATGGTCAACGGGGTAGCGTACTCCCTATCTGACCCGGGACTCAGCCTCATCGGAGATACACTGATATTCGACCCGGAGGAAGCAGGAGTTTATTTCCCTATGTTCTCCACCGCGAATGTTGTGGTTAATGCAGGTGACCTGCCCGATATAGGCGACCCGAATGTTATGGAACCATACAGCTTCTCATTTAGAATTTACAGCAACTATCCGACTGTGCTTTTTACCACACCCACAGACAACTCCATTGTCTGCGACCCGGAGATACCTGTCGAGATAGAGCTCTACGATGCGAGCGGAATAGAAGAGGATTCACTTCTTGTCTCTATGCACACATCGGACGGGGATTTCTCCTATACGATAGACGACCCCGAACTCTCATTCTCCGAGGGGATTGCCACCCTCACACACACTCCCTGGATGGAGGGCGACACAGTGGAGGTTTGTGTTGACAGATGCTATAATACAACCGGCAGCTGGCTACCCGAGCCTGAATGTGTCCAGTTCTTCGTCAACCCGGACACCGCATATATAGCTGAGTTTGAGGTCATACCTGGAGACCCCGAAAGCACACGCCCCGACACATTGTCAGATATAACAATCGTGGTGGCAGGAGGCGAGCTCGATTTCTATACAGCCGAGCTAACCATAGGTGACGATACCTTTACGGCACACGATGCAGGAATCTCTATCGATGAGGAAACAGGAACAATCAGTTTCAACTCCGATGAGGCAGGCTATATCTGGGATTGCACGGTCGATTCCTGCAATATCACCGTCTGCATAACAATAGAGTCCTCCTGCGACTTCGGGCACCACGAACCATACACACTCTGTCAGGATGTTGTAATCTACGATATATGGGAGCGGTTAGGGGCAGTCCCGAAAACTCCCGTTCTCTTCCAGAACCACCCGAACCCGTTCAACCCGATAACCGAGATACTGTTCGGGCTTCCCGAGGAGAGTGAGATTGAACTTGCCGTGTTTAACATAAACGGACAGAAGCTCTCCACCCTTGCGTCAGGACGGGTATCCGCTGGTTTCCACAAACTCAGCTGGAATGCAAAAGAGCTTCCATCCGGGATATATATCTACCAACTGAAGACGCCAAACTACAGGATGTCAAAGAGGATGCTTTTAGTAAGATAAAAATCTACGAGGGAAAGCTCTCAACTAATCGCTTTTTATAGGCTCTTCTTCGAGAGGATGATCTTCCCTATCGGTGATGTTCTTGAATGCCAGATGGTCATTCTCAACGAGCACCACAACATCGGATTCCCACTTGATTCTGCCATCCAGTATCCGCTCTGATATTGCGTCCTCGACATATTTCTGGATTATCCGTTTGAGTGGTCGTGCTCCCATCTCCTCATCGAACCCCTTGCGTGCCACCCATTCCTTAGCCTCAGGGGTCAGATGGATTATGAGTTCCTTGTGGGCAATCCGTTGATTCACCTCTTCCATCTGGATATCGACTATCTTTAAGATGCTATCGAAATCGAGCGGTCTAAAGACAACTATCTCGTCCACTCTGTTTAAGAACTCAGGAAGCATATAGTCTTTAATCTCCTTAAGGAGCATCTCTTTCATTTCCTCGAAGCTCATCATACCGGAGGCGTCAAACCCCATTCTGGTGGAGGAGAATTTCTTTGTTCCGACATTGCTTGTGATAATGACAATGCAGTTCTTGAAGTCCACTTTCCTGCCGAAGCTATCGGTCAGGACACCTTCATCCAGTATCTGGAGGAGGATATTATATATATCTGGATGAGCCTTTTCTATCTCATCGAACAGAACCACCGAATATGGATGTTGCCTGACAGCCTCTGTCAGTTGACCTCCCTCCTCATATCCAACATAGCCGGGAGGAGCACCAATAAGGCGGGATAGTGAGAACCGCTCGGAATATTCAGACATATCTATCTTTACGAAAGAGGAATCCGTATCAAACAACTCCCTTGCAAGCACCCTTGCAAGCTCTGTCTTACCGACGCCGGATGGTCCGAGGAAGAGGAACGAACCTATGGGTCTCTTGGGGTCAGAAAGCCCTGCCCTTGAGCGGCGGATAGCTTTGGCAACTTTTTCAACCGCCTCATCCTGACCGACAAGCTGCACCGATATTTTATCCTCGAGGCTGAGCAGCCGCCGGGAATCGTCTTTCTCCAAGCGGGAGAGTGGAATACCTGTAATCCTGGAGACAACCCTGGCAACATCCTCAGATGAGACCTCAGGAATATTTTCCTTCATTAACTCCTTCCAGTTTTCCTCGAGAGTTTCCAGAACAAGTCTCTGTGCCTTTATTTCATCTCTCTTTCTGGCAGCAAGCTCAAAGTCCTGGTTCGCTATCGCCCCCGTTTTCTCGGCTTCCAGTTCCTCTATCTTCTTCTCCACCTCGAGCATCTCAGGGGGTTTAATGTAGCTATCGAGGTTCACACGGGCAGATGCTTCGTCTATCAGGTCGAGGGACTTATCCGGCTGGAAATGCCCCTGAATATATCTATCGGATAGTCTGACCGATGTTTCTATCGCTGAATCCAGTATCCTGACTTTGTGATGCTCCTCATACTTCTCACGAAGTCCCCTCAATATCTGGATTGTCTCGCGATATGTTGGCGGCTCAACTATTATCCTCTGGAACCTGCGCTCCAGTGCACCATCCTTCTCGATATGTTTCCGATACTCTGTCATCGTGGTGGCACCTATACACTGTATCTCACCATTCGCCAGAGCCGGCTTAAAGATATTCGAGGCATCGAGTGCACCCTCGGCACTACCTGCTCCAATAATTGTGTGAAACTCATCAATAAAGATGATTACATTCTCCGCCTCAGTTATCTCTCGCATAGCGGTCTTTATTCGTTCCTCGAATTGCCCGCGATATTTCGTCCCCGCCACAAGAGCTGCAAGGTCGAGTGCGACTATCCGTTTATTCTGCAGAAGATACGGAACATCCTTTTTAACCACCCTCTGGGCAAGCCCCTCAACAATGGCTGTCTTCCCGACACCTGGCTCACCTATAAGAACCGGATTGTTCTTCTTCCTCCGACAGAGAATTTGAGCAAGTCGGTCTATCTCGGGCTCGCGCCCTATTATCGGGTCAAGTTTCCCCTGACGGGCGAACTCGGTCAGGTCCCTGCCAAACTGGTCCAGTGTCGGTGTCCCTCTGCGAACCCTGCGCCTCGGCTTCCTCCCGGGCTCCGCCTCACCACGAGATAACTCATCCTCCACATACTCAAGGACATCCCTGTAAGTTATCGAAAACGAGGCAAGAATGTTGCCCAAGCCACCTTTATTCTCCGATGACAGAATTGCAAGAAGGAGATGCTCTGTCCCTATGACCTTCGAGCTGAGGTTCATCGCCTCCGCACGTGCTCGCTCAATTACCTTGTTCGCCTTCGATGTCATTATGATGTGTCCAAGGAAATAGGATATCTCACCCGCATCCATACGCTCCTCAATAGCAGCCCGAAGCTCGTCTGTGTCCACCCCAATCCCTTGAAGAACACGAACAGCAGTACAATTTTTCTCCTGTAAAAATCCCAGGAGAAGATGATCAACACTTATGTAGTTGTGTCCCAGTCTGGAAGCCTCTTCCCTTGCATGCTGCAAAACTCGCCGAAACCTGTCAGAATATCCGAGACTCATAATCCAAACACCCCCCAGAGTTAAACTCAACCATCCTTTATATACACATCATCGAACAGATTGTCAACTTTAATCCTGTCACCCATCTATGCGAACACCTCTTTCTCGTTGCAGCCGCAGACAGCTATCATCTCCTCAACATATCGGTATGAGCCGTTCGGGGTCTTCTCTGCTCTTATCACCTTCACAAACTCCTTATCCCTGCCACAGACAGGACACTTAATATGCTTCTCTCTTGCTGCTTTCTCCAGTTTGTCCCTGAATGATTTTACCTTCTTCGCCATAACTTTTCCCCCCTTTTATACTAATAATACACAATTCGGCATCATTTCCAAAAATTATTTTACATTTATTAGAGCCTCACGAAGGATTGCAAGAGCCCGTTCGAGCTCTTCCTTTCTAACATCGAGCACTGGGCGGAAACGGATAGAGCGAACACCACAGGGGAGGATTATCATTCCGAGCCTGTATGCCTCCTGCCTTGTCGCATCTCGTCTTTCGGGTGTATCGAGGTCGAAGGAACACAAAAGCCCCTTCCCTCTCGCATTGGAAACAAATGGGAACTCCGCCTCTATCTCTTTCAGACCACCAAGCAGGAACTCTCCCATAATCCGGGCGTTCTCGAGCAGGTTATCCTCCTCGACAATCTCCAAGAACCGCTGCGAGCGAACCATATCGACAAGGTTTCCTCCCCAGGTGGAGTTTATCCGACTGGAGACAGCGAAAACATTATCAGGGACCTCGTCAACCCGTGAGC
>NATO01000087.1 GCA_002085385.1 candidate division Zixibacteria bacterium 4484_93 | reverse complement strand
TGTAAAGAGCATCCACCCCGGCGTCATAGGTAATCTTCATAATACCCTCCACTGCCTCTTCGACGAAAATTGGATGCACCTGCTTTGTTGCGTATGTCTTTCCGTTCCACTTTTTGCCGAAGGGAAAGTTCTTGCGGCACTCGAATCGCCCTGATTCAGCTAAAGACCAAGCCTCCGAGTATATCGCTTCAACAACTTCCTCCTCTGTAACTCCTCGAAAGGGCAGTTGCAAGCGGGCATGCATGGAGAGGCGGACAGGCTTTCTCTTTCCGCTTTCGTCAATCATCAGATTCACAATCTTCCATAGAATATATTCCCCTGCTGTATGTATGAAAGTCAAGTCGAAACCTGCCCCTGAATCTTTTCTTTTCTTGCTTTTTTGAGACGCTCGAAGACAGAGTATAGAACAGGGATGAACAGCAGAGTCAGGAATGTCGATGTTATGAGTCCACCGATGACCGAGCGTGCGATGGGTGCGCGGAGTTCTGCTCCCTCGCCTATACCGGCTGCCATCGGTATCATTGCTATAATGGTCGTGAGTGCTGTCATAAGGACAGGTCGTAGACGGCGCCTGCCGCCTGTAATTATCGCCTCGCGGGTAGGTAGTTTGTCCCGCCTGCGGAGAAGATTGGTATAGTCCACGAGCAGGATTCCGTTGTTGACCACGATGCCGACCAGAAGTATTATCCCGATGATGGAAAGGACATTGAGCGATGTGCCTGTCCAGAAGAGCATCCAGAGTGCTCCTATGACAGCGAGTGGAATGGTGAACATTATTATAAACGGGTCTTTGAGGGACTCGAAGATGGAAGCCATAATCATATAGACGAGTGCGATGGCAGCGATGAATGCAATCCGGAGCCAGAAGAATGATTCTTTCTGGTCCTTTGCCTGACCGCCAACACGGTAGTAGAACCCCTCCGGGAACTTGAGGCGTGCCAGTTCCTTCTCTATGCTGGAGGTAACCTTTCCGAGGTCCTGCCCCTTGTGGTTGCACGATACGGTTACCACACGGCTCTGTTCCTTGCGATTTATGACCGTTGGACTGGCGGCAACTGTAACATCGGCAATATTTCCGAGCGAGACCATTTTACCCGTTAAGCTCTTTATCGGGAAGCTCTTCACATCCTCGAGCGTCCTTCGGTCGGGCTCTTCCATTCTCAGGGAGATATCGTATTCATTCCCACCGACACGGAACTTGGAAATGGCACTCCCTCTGGTGTAGGTATAGACATCGGATGAAGCAATTGCAACGGGTAACCCGACAGCGCTCGATTTGTGAGGGTCTATATGGATGGAATAATTGGGTTTTGTACTCTCGATGCTGCTTGTTATGTCCACAGCTCCCGGCGTCCTACGCATAATCGCCTCAACGGAGTCGGCAAGCTCTTTTGCAATATTCTGGTCGAATCCGTATATCTCCACCTCGATGCTTGCACCGCCGAGTGGTCCACCCTGCGTCCCAGTTTCTGCACTCTGGAGATAAACCTTGGCACCGGGGAAACTATCAAGGACAGGACGAATAGCGTTTTCAATCTCTATCCGGCTGCGCTTACGCTTGCTCGATGGTAGAAGTTTCACGGAGATGTCTGCAATATTATTATCGGAGCCGGCGCCGACCATTCCACCGCCACCGCTCTGAGAGTATATACTCATCGCCTCCGGGACATTTTTCTGTATCTTGGGGAATAGCTCATCGAGATAGCGGTTCGTCTCCTCTAAGCCCTTGCCGGGCGGAAGCTCCATTCGGATGCTCATAAGGCGAGTGTCCATCGAAGGGGTAAATTCCGTTCCGATGAAGCGAAAAGGAAAAACGAGCATAATGCTTATCAAAAATAGAAGGATAACCCCGACAGTGAAGATTGTCCTGTGCGAGAGGCACCACTTAAGCCAGCGGGTATAAGTTGTATCGATATAATCGAAGAACCGCTTGAATGCTTTAAATAATCCCCTTCCGTTTCCAGTATTTACCTTGACGGGGATAACCCTCGCGGCAAGAAGCGGAATGAGTGCAAAGGCAACGAAAAGTGATGTAATCAGAGATATTGTAACTGTTAAAGCCAGGTCGTGTGAGAGTATCCCGACAACACCGGGGATAAACATAACGGGCACGAATACAGAGAGGGTGGTCAATGTCGATGCAATGACCGGTGATATTACCTCCTGCGTTCCGATGAGAGCAGACTCTATCCTGAGCTTTCCGCCTTCCCTATGTCTGAAGATATTCTCCATAACGACAATAGAGTTATCGACGAGCATTCCGATAGCGAGTGCAACCCATTCCGTTCATCACGATGAATGTTGCGATGACCGAAATCGGGATAGCAAGTCCGACAATAATGGTGCTGCGGAAGTTCCGCAGGAATATAAGAAGCACGAGAATTGCGAGCAAGAACCCCTCAAGCAGGCTGTTTAAGACATTCTTCTCGACGAGTATAGAGGAAACCTCCTCCTTGAATGTGTCTAAAACCGTTGCCACATCCTTCAGCAGAACAGGCGTCCCATCCTGCGAGACACTGACGGTTGTATTCTTTATCTCATCGACCGAGCTGTATTCTCCGACTGTCCTAACGATGAACTCCATACCGCCCTTTTTCACCGAGCCACCCGGCATACTTACATTCGCTGACTGAATGGCATTGGTAATCTCTCTCGGTGAGATATTGTAGGCGATAAGTTTATCCCTGTTGAGATTTATCTGTATCTCTCGCTCGAGTCCTCCCCAGACCCAGGCTTGGGCGACACCCTCGAGCCTCTCCAGATGGGGAGCAACCTTTTCATCGGTGATGTTGCGAAGCTGGAACAGGTCGTCTCTGCCGGATACCCCTATCACCATAATCGGCATCATCGATGGGTCGAACTTTATCGCGAGCGGCTTGGAGACATCGGAAGGTAAAAACGCCTCTGCAAGTCCAAGCTTGTCCCTTACATCCGTCACGGCGACATCCATATCGTAGCCCCAGTTAAACCTGACGAGGGTCATCACCTGACCTTCTCTTATTATCGATATAACATCCTTCATACCGCTAACGGTGGATAAAGCCCCTTCTATCGGGCGGGCAACAATCTTCTCCACATCCTCGGGACCGACGCCCTGGTATGTCGTTATCACCCCCACAACAGGGAAGGTTATCTCGGGGAACAGGTCAATATTCAGATTGATAAGAGAAACCAGCCCCAGGCAAACGATTATCAGGAATATCATTATGAAGGTTATTCTTCTGTTTATAGCAATCTTCGTGAGCCACATAGCTTCACCTTCTCCTATTCTACGATTTCGACTGTCACCCCATCGGATAGGTAGTAGTTCCCTCTACTTACCACCAACTCGTCCCCGGATATGCCAGAGATAATCTCGACGGAATCCTCGTTCTCCAGTCCGAGTTTAAGCATCTTTTTGTGTGCGATGTTCTCCTTTACAGTGAATGCGTAAATCTCACCTGTCTCGAGGTTCCTGACGACAGCGTTCTGAGGGAGGATAAGGACATTCTCCTTTGTGATGGTTGGAAGCGTCACCCTGGCGAACATACCGGGTTTCAAGAGGTAACCTCTGTTTCTCACTATACACTCAACCTTAGCCGAGCGGCTCATCGGGTCGACGACAGGTGAAATGTTTGTTATCTTCCCTGTGAAGACTGTGTCCGGATAGGTATCCACGCTGATATTCACCTGCTTCACACCCGAAAGCTCCGAGAGCCTCTTCTCCGGAACGGAGAAACTTACCTTCACAATGTTCATCTTGATGATGGATGCAACAGGAACCTGAGGAGCAACATAGCTACCGGCGTCGAGGTTCAGTCGGGCGATTATACCCGTTATCGGGGATTTTAGCTTCGCTCGCTCGTATTTCATTCCAGGAATATCCTTGCCGATGTAAGCTATTACATCGTCCTCTTCGACTAAATCACCCTCGCCGACCAAGAACTTCTCTATCTTCCCTGTGACCTCTGGATACACATTAACCTGCTTGTCCGGCAGGACATTTCCTGTGAAATGTAGCTGATAGGAGAATTTCCCCTTAACAGGATGGACAACCTTTACAGGGATGGCGGTTTTTTCTTCCGTTGCGAGTTTCTCCTTTGAGGAGATGGACCTATAAACCCTGAAAGCGGTCAATCCAGCGAGAAAGATGAGCAGGAGAACCAGAACTGTCCTCTTCATAGTTATATTCCTCCGTTTTTATTCTTCGTTCATTGCTCTCTTGAGCTTTGCTATTGCCGTATTATA
Organism: candidate division Zixibacteria bacterium 4484_93; assembly: GCA_002085385.1. Taxonomy (GTDB): domain Bacteria; phylum UBP14; class UBA6098; order 4484-93; family 4484-93; genus 4484-93. The sequence goes on along the minus strand of NATO01000087.1, from coordinate 4,286 downwards.
CTGGACAAGTGCCTGTAGGTAATTTGTCTTTGCCTGATTGTTTGCCATCTGTGTGTCGGAGTATTCCGTTTGTGAGATAAAGCCGTTTTTGTACTGTTCCTCGGCAATTTGCAGAGCCTCCTGCGCCTGAGATAGGTTCGCTTCCTGTGACTTTAGAAGTTCCTGCGCCTCCTGAAAACTAAGATAAGCTTGCCTTACCTCGAGTTTTATCCCCTGACGTGCCTGCTCCATAGCATAGTCTATCTGTTCGAGCTGTGAGCGAGCATTCTTTACATCGGCAAAGCGGGATAACCCATTGAATATATCAAAGTTCAGGATAAGCGATATGTTCCAATCCTCGCCCCATTTGCTCTGCTGCTGATACGGTTTCTGATAGGTATAGGAGAACTGGGTGGCGAGCATTGGCAGGAAAGCCCGCTTCGACATAACGAGTCCAAGATGTGCCATCTCGCGCCTCTTCTCGAGCGATAGCAGCTCATCCCTTTTCGAGAGGGCAGAATCAGTTGCTTCCTCGAGAGTTATATGGAAATCGGGTTTGCTCAGGCTGTCGGTAAGTGCAATCGGCGTATCGAGTGAGAGACCGAGTAGCAGCTTCATAGCGTCCTCTGCGAGACGGACACCGTTTCTTGCCCGTATGAGGTTCGGCTGGAAATTCGATTTTGCTACCCTCGCACGCAGGAGGTCGAAATGCGACAGCATCCCCGCAGCATAAAGCGATTCTGCCTGCTCGAGATGCATAAGAAGTTGAGCGTAACCATCCTCGGTAACTTTAAGCATATCATACGCCCAGAGCAGATTGTAGTAAGTTTCCTCGACCTGAAGAATAAGCTCTAACTCAGCCTTCTTGTTCTCATATTTTGTTGCCTGAAGATTTAGGCGGGATAATCTGTATGAGTTTATTATGTTTCCGCCGGCAAAGAGCGGCTGGTTAACGGCTATCGAGTAATTGTAATTGTTCTGCTCGCCCATTTCTATCTCGACAATCTCCGAGTATGGGAGTCCCATCATTTCACCAACATCCATCTTCATCTTTGGGACCTTGCCCAGCCTTGTATAGACGGCTGTGAAACTCGCCTGTGGGAAGAATGCTGCCCTCGATTTCTCAAGCTTTGCCCTCGCCTGCTCGATCGCCTCACGCGATGCAAGTAGACCAGGATTCCTGCTGCGGGCAATAGATTTGGCTTCATCGAGCGTGAGCTGAAGTGTGTCCTGAGCGCAAGGCTCACCAAAGAAAAGCGAAAGCAGGAGCAAAAACAAAAACCTCTTCATCCATCACCTCATTTCTCTATACCGTGAAGGATAATCTCATAAACAGGGTTTATGTAAAACTTGATATCCTCATCGGGCGCGAAATGCCACCACCTGACGATTATTCCACGAATGACCGAGAGCAAGAATGTCGAGAAGAGATGCGGCTCCATCTCGCGAAACACCCCTTTTTCTCTCCCCTCATCATAGATTCGAGCAAGCAAGCTATGACTCCTCTTGAACGCAGAAAGTATCTTGTTCATAATATCCTTTGAAAGTGTCCGGCTCGTTCTGTCGTAAAAGAGATGAGACTCCCTCGACAAGAGCACCGCCATATCCCTGTCCTCGATTGCCTCTTCAAAGTTTATTCCTATGTACATAAGTATCTTCTTCTCTGGGGAGGCATCCGATATTGCTATATCCTCAAGCTCTTTGAGCCTCTCGGTTATTATCGAATCCAGAAGCTCGGACACCAGAGCCTCCTTGCTCGCAAAATAAGAATAGAGCGTGCTCTTGGCAAAACCCGATTCCTTTGCAATCTCATCCACCGTGACCTCGATGATACTCTTCTTGGCGAAAAGACGCTTGGCAGCATCGAGGATAAGCTTTTTGTGAAATTCCTGTTCCTTCTCCTTACGAATTTTCTTCGGTTCTGTCATAAAAACTCCTTTGTTTGATAATTGAACTTCAAAGTCTAAAATATATACGAATGAGTTTTTGTCAAGTAGTTTTTTTGAGAGGTGCCAAAAATATCTTGACGGTATGGTAAAATCCATTATATTTGGAAAGCGTTCTTTGGAAAATTGCCGTGCTAAGTGGGGAGGTAGCGGTTCCCTTTTCCCGAAATCCGCTCTATGCGGGGCTGAATTCCCACAGGAGGGGATATTTCGACGAAGGAAAGGGTCCTCTGGTATGTTGAGGTCTGGACCCCGCGCAACGGCTGCTCTCGAACCCCGTCAGGTCCGGAAGGAAGCAGCGGTAAGAGGTGATATGCTCGTGTGCCGCGGGATTATCTGGACTGAGTATCGGGGGTTACCTGGTCGTTGGAGGATTCCTCGATTGTGGGTGCACGGCATAATTTTTAGGAAGGTGAGATGGGCCATATATACACGCCAGGCTTAAAGGTTACAGAATTCTACCGGATAAGAAAGAGGCGGATTCTTCCGCTTAAAGGTGAGACGCTCGTTCGTGTTGGGGATAGGGTCACGCCCGATGATGTCGTGGCTAAGGCTGACCTCCCCGGCAGGGCGGAGCCTGTGAATGTAGCGAACCTGCTTGGAATACCCGCAACGGAGCTTGCCCTGTTTATGAAATATAAAGAGGGCGATGCCATCGAGAAGGGCGAGGTGATAGCAGAAAACAAGGGCTTCTTTGGACTGTTCAAGACCCAGATTCGCTCACCTGTGAAGGGCACCATTGAGAATATCTCCACAGTCACGGGGCAGGTGCTTGTCAGAAGTGAACCGATTCCTGTGGAGGTAAAGGCTTATATCAGGGGGAAGGTGGTCGAGGTCGTCCCGGAAGAAGGTGCTGTTGTTGAGGCGGTCGGCTCATTCATTCAGGGGATATTCGGCATCGGTGGTGAGCGGCACGGTAAGATAACCGTCGTTGTCTCCTCCCCCGAGGAGGTTCTCGATGAGACCAAAATACGCCCGGAGCATCAGGGAAGAGTGCTTGTTGGTGGTTCGATGATTACCGCTTCCGCTATACGGAGGGCTGAGGAGTACAGGGTATCGGGTATTGTTGTAGGTGGTATCGATGACAGGGACCTGCGGGATTTCATCGGCTATGATATCGGGGTCGCAATCACGGGGAATGAGGATATAAACACAACCCTGGTCATCTCGGAGGGGTTCGGCGAGATGCCGATGGCTGAGAGAACATTTGCTCTCTTAAAGAAGTATGAAGGCAAGGATGCCTCCATTAGTGGTGCCACGCAGATAAGAGCAGGTGTCATCCGACCGGAGGTTGTCATCCCTCTGGAGGATGTGACGGAACAGAGAATGAAGGAAATAGAGAAGAGGTCGGAAGAGCTGCCCGTATTGAGCATAGGGAGCTTGATGAGAGTAATCAGGATACCATACTTTGGAAAGATTGGAAAGGTTGTTGCACTGCCACCGGAATTGCAAAAGCTTGAGAGCGAGACATCGGCGAGGGTGCTTGAAATTGAGTTCCCTGATGGTACGAGGGCGATTGTCCCGAGAGCGAATGTAGAGGTTATTGAGGAGTAATATATGAAAGGGATAATATGAAGACCAGAGCATTTGTCTTACCTTTTATCCTGAGCATAGCAGCGCTGTTTCTTCTCTCCTGTGGTGGGGCTCCACCGCAGGCACCGTTTAAGGTTGTGGTGGAGGACTATCCCAACGATGCCGGACGCTCGGCTATTGTCAAATGGGAACACTTCGCCGGAAATGGTGTGAAAGCATATAAGGTTATGCGTGGAACCACCCCCGACAATATGAAAGAGATATCCCAGATAAGTGTTGAGATACCGGCAATAAGGGACAAATATATCCCCCCGGATACAACGGATTTTGTGGATGAGTTTAACTACTATCTCGTGCTCGAAGGAGAGAAAGAGCCGTTCACCGCTCATCTTGTTAGAGCAACTCCCCAGACAGAGGATTCCCTGAGGAAAATCGGCAAAAAGGTAGAGAAAATCGAGATGGAGATAAAGAGTTACAATGAGGGGGTCAAGAGGACTGTAGCCGCTTACGGGAATTTCTATAAGCTATACCTCGACAAGGTGAAGGATACAGAGCTTATTCCCGTGGAAGGATATTCACTTACCGAGGAAGCCGGGATGCCGAAGGTTGTCTCGAATGGCAAGACACCGATTGTCTCCGTTGCTGTGAAGAAATCGGCGGAGGAGGTGAGATTTGTGCGCTCCGGTGAGAGGATGGCAGAGGCGACTCCCGATATGGAAGATTTCTGCAAGAAATATGGAGAGCAGATAAGGGGGCTTGTTTTAGAGGATTCGGTCAGGGTGCTTGTCAAGAGTATAAATCTCGAATACTCGGATGAGGATTCGCTTC
>NATO01000086.1:6113-8123 GCA_002085385.1 candidate division Zixibacteria bacterium 4484_93 | reverse complement strand
TGCTACCTCCTCTACCTTCTTTATATCCTCCCGTAAAAATAGCAGTTCGGATGAGCTTTTGAGTATCTCGAGGAGATGTTTCAGGTTAACAGGCTTCTCGATGTAATCGACTGCTCCATCCTTCATTCCCTTAACGGTGGATGGGATATCCCCATAGGCTGTTATAACGACAAATACGGTGTGAGGGGAGAGCTGTTTCATATCCTTTATAAACTCCACACCGTCTCCGTCGGGGAGTCTGCGGTCGACGAGAGCGATGCCGATATACTGGCTGGAGAGGATAGTTTTCGCTTCGGCGAGTGTTCCTGCCTCGAAGACAGGATATTCGTTTTCTTTCAGGAAACCGGAGACAAGTTCCCTCTGGAGCTTCTCATCGTCTATTATGAGGACGGGAGGTTTCATTCTATTCCCATACCCCTGGGATTTTCTCTCCACAGTATGGGCACTTTCCATCCTTTATGAGGTTCTTCTCTATCCAGAAGCCTCGCCGGACAACAAGCTCCTTGCCACATTTTGGGCAGTATGTCGTCTCGTATTCTGTGCCGGGGACATTGCCGATATAGACATACCGAATCCCGACCTCTTTTGCTATTTCCCTCGCTCGCAGGAGGGTTTTAAGCGGTGTCGGTGGACGGTCGGTCAGCTTATAGTGGGGAAAGAACCTCGAAAAATGCAGAGGCACATCGGGGCCAAGGTTGTCGTATATCCACTGGCAGAGCTTCCTTATGTCCTTCTCGGAGTCATTCCCTCCAGGGATAATAAGGTTTGTTATCTCGACAGATACCCCCTCCTCGCAGGCTATCTTGATGCTCTTCTGCACAGGGGCGAGTTGCCCCTTGACATACTCCCGGTAGTAATCCTCTGTTATTCCCTTCAGGTCGATATTTGCTGCGTCGATGTATTTGCAAAGCTCTCGCAGAGGTTCCTCGTTTATGAATGCTGCTGTCACCCAGATGTTCTTTAGCCCCTCCTTGTGCGCGAGCTTCGATGTCTCGAGCATATACTCGTAGAATATCGATGGCTCGGAGTAGGTGTATGCGATGGATGAGCATCCGGCGGCCTTTGCCTGCCTGACTGCCTCCTCGGGTGGAAGGTTATAGTGGACAGCGTCCTCTGGCTTTATCTGTGAGATAGTCCAGTTCTGGCAGAAGATGCATCCAAGGTTGCAGCCGGCTGTCGCAATCGAGAAAGCCTTTGTCCCCGGCAGGAAATGAAAGACCGGTTTCTTCTCTACCGGGTCGATGTGCACGGCGACAGGCTTGCCATAGACAAGCGTCCGCAGGGTGCCATCTATGTTTGCCCTCACCCCACATATCCCCCGTTCACCCTCAGGGATTGTGCACTCCCACGGGCAGAGATGGCATTTCACAGCCCCATTGGGGAGCTTCTCATAATACATTGCCTCCCGAAGAGAGAGGTCGTGGTCTCTCACCCACTTCTCCGTCAGTTTCCCCGACGATACTATACCCGCCTCGAGTTTCTCCTTAGCAGGTTTTATGTATGTCAGGAGCGAGAACATAGCAAGCAAGAAAAAGCTGAAACCGAGGATAGCTGCGATTGCCCTTTTCATACCCTTTCAAGATAGCAAACTTTTGGAATTTTTCAAGGGGTAAGATTGCTTTTAATCTGCTTTCGATAGAGAATTCATACCTTGAGGATATTGCGCAGCCTCGTTGTGAAATCCTGGAAACATTTTATCGTCTCGTAATATTTTTTCGATGTATTCTCGATATGCCCGCCGAGTGTCCCAAACAGCCTCTCGAGATGCTCTGTCTCGTGCTGAAGAGAGGAGAGTTCCTCCAAGACAGCCTTGACATTCTTCTCCAATTGGTATCCCTTTATCCCGGCGGATATTGTCTGCAGGTAGGCGAGGAATGTCGACGGGGAGACGGGTATTACCTTTCGCTGGAGGGAAAACTCGTAGATGTTCTTCTCTGGACCGTTGACGAGAAGCTCGTAATAGACATTCTCTGCAGGGATATACATAAGGGCAAAATCGATGGTTCCCTC
>NATO01000086.1:0-6104 GCA_002085385.1 candidate division Zixibacteria bacterium 4484_93 | reverse complement strand
GGGAACTTGGAATCGACAGGGACTATTCTCTCGCCTAAGAATATTGCCGCATCGACAGTTTCTCCTGATTGAAACCGGTGCTGAAAGTCGTAGAAACCCTTTGGTATGACCGATGAGATGAGGTTCTCCATCAGGAATTCGCCCATACCCCCGCGGAGTTTTGGAGAGGAGAATATTGCGTTCAGCTCATTTACTCTCTCGTTCAGAGAATCCAGGTTCCCCAGTTTTTCCTTCAAGGTTCCGAGGCTCTCGGATACACGGTTCGTGATGAGCGTTGTCTGGTTCATCCTGTCGGAGAGATTGCGCTCGAGCGACTCCAGCTGGGCCCTCAGCACATCGGTTTTGCCTTCCTTTTGTGCCCCTTTTAACATAAGTATGACTGCCAGAAGCAACAGAATAACAACGATGAGGAGTATCATTGTTGCCATAATCAAACCTCCCTATCTGCTCTCTTGAAGAACTCTATGCTCTTTTTTAGCCCTCTCTTGAGGTCTGTAGTAACAGAGTATCCGAGCAGTTTTTTTGCCTTTGAGATGTCTGCTAAGGAATGCTTGACATCCCCTGCTCTCTCGGCGAGATATACCCTTTTTGCCTTCTTCCCGACGATTGTTTCGATTGTTTCAATAAGCTCATTCACCGTGGTTTCTACCCCGGATGCTATATTTATTACTTCCCCGGAGATGCTATCAGCTTTTGCAGCGAGAATATTTGCTGAAACGACATTGTCAACGAAGGTGAAATCTCTCGACTGTTCGCCATCGCCGAATATTGTCACGGGCTTATCCTGCAGGATGCTCGTTATGAATTTCGGGACAACGGCAGAATACTGGCTTGTGGGGTCTTGGTTTGGTCCGAAGATGTTGAAATAGCGCAGGATGACCGATTCTACCCCGTAGACATTGTGGAACACCTTTGCATAATATTCGACGGCAAGCTTGCTTGCGGCATACGGGGAAAGAGGTGCCGGTGTGAGGCTTTCCTTCTTAGGGAGACTGTCCGTGTCACCGTAGACCGATGATGATGAGGCGATGACGAGCCGTTTTATCGGGAAATCCTTTGCCGCCTCGAGCAGGTTCAAAGTCCCAATGAGGTTGACATTGTTTGTCGTGAGTGGGTCTGCCACCGAGCGTGGAACAGAAGGTAGTGCCGCCTGATGGAGGATGTAATCTATCCCCTCCAGCGAGCGCATAACGGTGAATACATCCCGGATATCCCCCTCGACAAGCTCGATTTTCCCCTCGAGCCCTGCCAGGTTCTCGCGCTTACCGGTGGAGAAATTGTCTAAGATACGCACCTTCTCTCCGCGTTCGACAAGATATCGCGTTATGTTCGACCCGATAAAACCGCCTCCGCCTGTTATAAGATAGCCTGCCATATATCCCCCTTTATTTTCCAAGAACCTTGTAGTATATTTTTTTTAGTTCAGCCGTGATGTTTTCCCAGTTATATTTTCTTGCATTCTCCTTGTTATTCGTTGAGATTTCTCTTCTTAGGTTCTCATCTTGCAGAAGCAGTAAGATTTTTTCGGCGAGTTGCTCCGGTTTTTTTGGCTCGACAAGGAGCCCATTTCTGCCCTCTCTGATAATCTCTGACATCCCGCAGGTATCTGTCGTGATTATTGGCAAGCCGGATGCCATAGCTTCGAGTATCACCACGCTCATCCCCTCTCTGAGGCTTGGCAGAACGAATATGTCCGCTGCCGTCATATACTCCGGGACTAACTCGTTTTCCACCCTTCCTACAAAGGTTATCTGCTTTTCTATATTCAGCTCTCTTGCAAGGGTTCTCAGGCTCTCTTCTTCTTTTCCACTCCCGACGATGAAGAGCCTTGCATCGTGCTGTTTTTCAAAGACGGTTTTCATCGCTTTTATAAGGTATTTTACCCCTTTAACAGGACGCAGTGTCCCAACAAACAGGATAATCTTCTCGTTGCTTTTTATACCCAGGTTTTTTCTGGTGTTCTCCCTCGATATACCCTCGAACCGTGCGAGTTCAATTCCGTTTGGGACAATATAGACCTCCCTTTTGTATATATCGAGCAATCTTTTTCTCATATCCTCTGTCAGTGCGATGACTGCGTCGGCGTTTTTTGATACAATCTTTGTTACCGTTTTTTTGTGTTTCCAGCTGGAGTAGATATCTGTTCCCTGCCCGCAGGCGATGTATGGTTTCCCCAGAAGCCTCTTTGATGCGAGTCCTATTATTCCCGACCATATATCCTGGCAGTGGATGATATCAGGGTTGATTTCGGCTATCTTCTTCAATGCACCCAGTCGGAAGAGCCAGTTTGTAACTCTTCTTTGCCTGAATCGATTGCTTACCCGATGGATATATATTCCGTCCGTTATTTCCTCTTTCGGAAGTCCGCTGTCGCGTATGGTTATTATGTGAACCTCGTGCCCTTCATTTATTAGATGCCTTGCGATATGGTATGTAGCGACCTCCGTTCCGCCGATGTGCACAGGGAGGAAACCGTATATGATGAGGGCGACTCTCATTGTCGGGTTGAAAACTCCGGTGTCGAGCCTTGCTGTCTCCTCGTAGTATTCCCTTAGCCCATCTTCCGTATCGATTATCCTCTTTTCCGTTCTTTTCTTGCCTCCTCGACAAGCTCCAGTTCCATATTCATTCTCTCCTCCCAGGAGTAAAAATTCTCTTCTGCATATTTTCTGGCGTTTTCACCCAGCTTTGCTCTGAGCTTGTCGTCTTTTAGCACATTTACGATAGCATCTGCCAGCCCTTTTACGATTTTTTCTTCCTCTCCGGTGGGAACAAGCTTTCCTGTTATATTGTTCTGTATCAATTTTTTCGTATCGCCTGTATCCAATGTTACAATGCATTTCCCACAGGACATTGCCTCAAGCAGTCCGTTTGAGACATTGCTTAAATCATTTGTGGAGACGAAGATATCGGCTGCTTTCATAAATTCCGGGACGGTTTTGTTCGGGATGATGCCTGTGAATCGCACGGATTTCTCCACACCGAGTGAATGTGCGAGTTTTTCCAGATTCCCCTTCTCGTTCCCATCGCCGAGTATGACAAATAAGACATTCTCAATCTCCGAAGCGACATAAGGAACTGCCCCTATCACCCTATCTAAACGCTTCCAGGTATCCAGTCGGCTTGCGGTAAGGACTATCTTGGTCGATTGGGGAATGCCGAGTTTGTTTAGCAGTAATTCGGGGTTAGAGTCGAGGCTGCAAGCGTTTATATCTACACCGTTCCGCCAGAAACGGAGCCTGCCTGCTGAAACGGCAAACTTCTGCGCCACCTTATCGCCTTGGGTGCCATCATCGGTTATTATCAGGTATGTCGAGGGAATGAGAAAAGCGAGGGCAGTCTGCCATTTGAATATGGTCTGCGATGGAGATTTCAGAATAAGCTGCCCTTCCCATATCCCGAAGAGGCGGGTGATATTTGGCACATTGAACCGTCTTGAAAGAAGGAATACAGAGAGAACATCGTATGTGCTGAAGGCGTAAATAAGAGAGGGCTGCCTCTTCTTACCCTCCCTGATTCCGAGCTGCATCTCGGCAGAGGTGTATAGAAGATAGTAGAGAATCTGAAGGACGGTGATATTGATAATCCTGAACGGCTTCACCTTTCCGATGAAATTCTGGAGGGAATGGATAAGCTCTCCCATAGGGACATTGAAGCGATGGATATGAATACCCTCACAGCTCTCTTCTCTTCTGGATAGTCCATCGTTTTTTGCAAAGAGATGAACCTCGTATCCCGCATCGAGCATAGCTTCCAGGCTGCGATAACAAATAGAGGTCCCTGCACCCTTACCCATACTCCACATACCTGACCAGGGCCAGAAACACCAGATGATAGGCTTTGTCCCCTTGCTCATATCCCCTCATTCAGGGCTGGAAGAATTTAAGCACCAGTGATTTTACAGGAGCTGGCATATCTATCTTCTCCAGGATGTATCTCGTATCCTCGCCGAATATGCCATCTCTTTTTGCGATAGTGTAGAAAAGAGCAAGCAATAATGCCGATAATATAATTCTTACCGGGAGGTTGTCAACGGATACTGCTACCAGAAGGACAAGCAAAGCCGGTAGTATCTGCGGATAGCCGTTCCAGACGCTTATTCCCGTGTGTTTCTTTATGAGCGATATGCAGATGCTTGTGGCGAGAAGGAACGATATTCCTGTTGCGACGGCGGCACCTGTTATCCCCAGACAAGGCACGAGCAGAAAGTCTAAAATGATATTTGCTATGCTCATAATGACGGTTGCATACATCGCCTGTTTGGTGAGTTTATGTGTTGAGAATATAGGCGAAACAGGATGTCCTATAAGCCGCAGTGCCACAACAAACACAAGAATTGCAAATGTGCCACTGTTGGCGGTGAACTGGCTGCCAAAGATGGAGAGAATTTCCCTGTGAAACATAAGCACAATTCCCAGAACAGTTGACCCTGCAAATACGAATACAGGGTTTATCCTTTCAATATACTGCTTGAGCAGGTTATCTTTCTTCTCGAGATGAAGGGTTGTGTAAATCGGATATGTGATGGAGATAGTGAGAGAAGGAATAAGGGCGAGGTATTCAAACAGCTTGTAGTAGAGTGAATAATAGCCGACCATATCCTTGGAGAGGAAATGGTTTATAATGAATATGTCGATGAAGTTGAGGATATACCCTGAGACGCTGGAGAGGAAAAGAGGAGCGGCAAAGAGGAGTATCTCCTTTGTCCAGCTGGATGAGAGCTTGAGTGGCAGAAACCGCCTGATGTAGAAGAGGACAGGCACAGGGAAGATGGCTATCTCTGCGACGGTTATTATCCACAGGATACTGGTTAATTCACCCTTTATCGCCCCGGAGAAGGCAAGAGCAAGAAGCACAATCTGGACGACACGGGATAAGGGCGGGAGAAAAGAATAGAGGGAAAATTTACCATCTGTCTGGAAGAAGCGCAGAAGTATCTGGTTTGCCGAGGAGAAAAAACAGTAAAGAGGGAAGAGCAGAACGACAGAAAATCCCGAGTGGGTGAAGCCGACATAGTTTATTACTTTCCCACGAAAGGCGAGAAAAAGAGCGAGGGCAACAGAAAAATTGATGAGGAAAAGAAAGAGGATAGAGGAGAATGTCTTCTGGAAACCTTCTCGCTCGAGCATCTCCTCCTTGCCAAATCGGACGACAGCCGATTGTGTCCAGCCGAGTAGAATGCTCCCAAGGGAAGTGACCATAAAGAACAGGTTCAATCTTCCGTAGTCGGCAGGTGAAAGGATGTGTGTTATGATGAGCAGGCAACCGAAACCGACAAGCGCCTTAAGTATTGTTCCGAGAACGACGAGAGAATAATTCTTAAAAGAACTCTTTATGTCATCTATTACCATTATTTCCTTTTTATCACCCTTGCTGGTATCCCCACAGCGATGGAGTTGGAAGGAATATCGGTTGTAACAACCGCGCCTGCTCCTATGGTTGAATTATTTCCTATTGTCACGCCGGGAAGGATGACAGCACTTGAGCCAATCTCAACATTGTCCCCTATATCGACAGGTTTTTTTATGAGTTTTTCCCCATCGCTTCCTGTGATGCTCGATACCGATATGATAACCACACCATAGCCTATCTTAACATTCTCCCCAAAAGAGACATTTCCGCCGTAGTCGATGAGGGAGAAGTCTCCTATTTCCTTTGGTTTGCCGGAGAGTGTTGCCTCAGGGAAATCGGTTCGATAGACTATGTATGAGAACGGGTATGGGATACCCAGAATTCTCAAGGCGACCCTCCTGAAGCCGAATAAGATAGGAATAAGGAGTTTCTTTATCGGATTTGCCACTTTTTCCGCCTCCTTTTTGAGGATGTAAGGGAGTTAATCACCCTGATGAGCCCTTTCTCCCGCTCGCCGATTGAGTATCTATCTTTTATCCTTTTGATAGGGCGTCTTGGCTCGAGCTTCATAGCTTGAAGGATTGCCTCTCGAATGAGCCTTGCATCCTTCTTTTCGACAATCAGGCCCGTATCGCCTATGACATTTGAAATCCCTCCTGCTGATGAGCCGACAGGGATACATCCGTATGACATCGCCTCACACAAAGCGTTCGGAGTGCCCTCTGTCAGCGATAGCTGGCAGTAAATCTTTG
>NATO01000008.1 GCA_002085385.1 candidate division Zixibacteria bacterium 4484_93 | reverse complement strand
GCTCTTCCATCCGACTGCCCTAATTTCGGGACTGCCTGCACGCCACAGCACCCTGTCGGTCCCTGTATGATATCCTCCGAGGGAGCCTGCGCCGCTTACTACAAATATGGTCTGTGATGCTAAAATTGTTGACAATCCAGTTATCTCACTTTATCTTGTGAATTGTTTTGTGAGGAGAGCAATATGCGTTTTGCCTTTTTGCTTTTTTCTGCTGTGATGCTCGTTGCCTGCAGCATAGAGGCTTCTGTTCTCGATTCGCTGGTGACGCTTCAGTATGATGATGGCTCTGCATCGGGTTATTTTGACCTCGAATCAGGTGATATTGAGGCGGTTCGCTTTACACCGCTTCATCCCTGCTCGCTTCTCTCTATCAGGCTCCGAATTCATAGTCGGACGGGGAGGACGCAGAATTTTGCGTTATACATCTGGGCGGACAACGGTGGGCATCAGCCGGATATATCTGCTCCTCTTGCTTTACCTCTCGTTGCACATTCGAGCGGTGCGTCGAGCGAATGGATAGATGTTGATTTAAGGGAGCTTGGAATCGAACTCCCGGCACTGACGGATTTCTTCGTCGGGCACCTGCTCGACACGGATGATGAACCTGTCTTTTATGTCGATGGCACTGAACCGACTGTTTATCGTTCTGTCCTCCGTATGGGTGGAACCTGGTATGTTGAACTATGAGCGTCCGGATGAGATGAGTGTCCCGACGCCGGATTACCTCTGGCTGAATGTCGATGGAACGCATTTTATCGATGCGACGGACTCCTGCGGCATATCCTCTGAGCCTGATGAGTGTGGGAGAGGTGTCTGTGCGGCGGATTTCGATTTTGATGGTGACCTCGATATCTATGTGTCAAACTACCGCCTGAACCCGAACTTCCTCTGGCTGAACTCTGGGGATGGTATATTCATCAATTCCGCCGAGGAACACGGCATCGAGGGTGTTCCGATTTTGTCCGGCGGGCACTATTACTACGGTCATACAATCGGCTCCGAGTTTGCCGATTTCGATAACGATGGCGATTTCGACCTTTTCTGTGCCAACCTCGCTCATCCGCGCTTCATAGATTTTTCCGACAAGAGTATGCTGTATGAGAACGAGGGGACGCCCGATTTCCATTTCAGCGATGTTCGTGAGGATGCAGGCATCCTCTATCAGGAGACCAATTCTGATGTTGCCTGGTCTGATTTCGACAACGATGGCTATCTTGACCTTTTCATCACCAATGTCTATGTCGGGAGGAAATCGGCACTGTATCGCAACAATGGTGATGGGACATTTACGGAGGTATCGTATCCTGCTGGTGTCCGGGTTGACAACGGCTGGGGCTGTGCCTGGTCTGATTTCGACAATGATGGCTTTTTAGACCTTGTCTCCGGTTCTGAATTTCACCTTTATCACAACCGTGGCAACAGCAATCACTGGATAGAGGTTCGCCTCGAGGGTCGAGATGTGAACCGCTCGGCTATCGGTTCTTATGTTTTCGTTTATTCCGGTGGTATGCGTCAGCTCCGTCAGGTCGAGGGCGGCAAAGGGACATCGACGCAGAACAGCCTGCGCCTGCATTTCGGTCTCGGGGGAGCAACCGTTGTCGATAGCCACGAGATACACTGGCTCGGCTCGGAAAGGGTCGAGAAATATTACAACATCCCGGCAGATGTGATATACACCGCAATTGAATCGGAGGGACTGTTCTCATCGATAGAAGAGCTTGCACATCTTCCGAAGAGGTTATCTACCTGTGTTTATCCGAACCCGTTTAACGCCGGAGCGTATATAGGCTTTGAGCTAATGGAGCCGATTTCGCTCTCTGTCGAGATATACAACAGCCTCGGCGAGATGGTAAGAACTGTTCCAGAGAGGTTTTACCCCTCCGGGCGGAACAGGATATTCGTATCGAATGATGGGCTTTCCAGCGGGACATACCTTTATGTTATAAAAGATGGTAAGAAGGTTTTCTCGTCAGGCAAAATGATACATCTTAAGTAGGAAAAAAATGAGCGTGCTAATTGTTGCAATTGGACTTGGGCTTTTTGTGAGCCTTATCTTTGCCGAGACATTCGGGCTTGCGGCGGGCGGGATGGTCGTTCCTGGATACATTGCAGTGTATCTTGGCCAACCTATGAGAATCCTTGCGACCCTTGGTATCGCATTCCTGACGCTACTCACGATAAAGTTTCTATCGAACTATATCCTCATCTATGGCAGGCGGCGGTTCGTCCTTGTGATACTTGTTGCCTTTGTCTATGTTTTCCTCTACCGATTGCTCGTTATGAATGTTTCCGTTCCTGGAATGCTTTCGGTTGACCCTGTCGGGTTCATCATACCTGGGCTTATTGCGTTATGGATGGAGCGTCAGGGTGTGCTGGATACCCTTTCGAGCCTTTTCATAGCGAGCGTCATCGTCCGCCTGACAATAATCGTTTTGAGAGGAGGGGAGCTATTTTGATATGGCGTTCTGGTAAGGTTTCCCGGCTATCGCTTGTTTTCCTCGCCGTTGTCGGGCTGATTATCGTCGCTGTGGTGGAGTCTACCCGCTCCCTTATGCCACAGCCGTATTTCGAGGAGAAACTTGCAGCCGCAAGACTTTCCAAGCAGATGTTTGCAGCCATAAAATCTTATCAAGGGAAAAGAATTGCCGCATCTCATTCTGACCCGTATGCCACAGGGTTGATAGGTGACCAATTCACCCCAATAACCACAAGCCGTGGCAACCTCGAGGCAAAGCTCTCGACTGTCAATCCAAACATAGCGGCAGCTCTGGTTGACCAGCTGAGGTCGTCTGGCGTGAAGAATGGAGATTATGTCGCCATCGGAATGACCGGCTCATACCCTGCTCTCAACATCACTGCTCTTGCTGCCTGTCAGGTTCTGGGAGTCGTCCCTGTTATTATAACATCTGTCGGCTCGTCTATGTGGGGAGCGACCGACCCCGATTTCACCTGGCTCGATATGGAAAAGCAGCTTTCAGAGAAACAGGTGTTGAATTTCAGGTCAACTGCTGCGTCCATCGGCGGCAGATACGACAACGGTGCAAACATAACCGAAGAGGGGAGAGAGCTTATCCTCTCTGCGATTGAGCGAAATGGTGTTCGACTGATATACAAGCCAAGCCTCCAGTCATCCATAGATGAGAGAATGAAGATATTCCGCAATTCCCTTCCGCCGGGAAAGGAGTATGCTCTCTACATCAACATAGGAGGTGGTGTCGCAAGCATCGGTGCAGAGGAGAACCTGACCGTCTTTCCGCTCGGTATCACCCGTGTCATCCCCGATTTCAATTTCCCTGTTCGTGGTGTTATGGTTCGGTTTCTCGCATCAGGTGTGCCGGTTCTTAACCTTTCTGATATCCCGTTGCTTATCGAGAATTACAATTTTCCTCGCTATCCGTTTCCGATTCCATCTGTTCCGTCTGGTGATGTCTTCTTCAAGATGCGCTACAATCTGCCCTTAACGGCTGTTTTACTTGCTTTTTACTTGGTTCTTGTGTTTGTTGTCATCCGCCTCGAGATGCATCGAATATTCTTCTCCCTCAGGAAAAAACAAACTTAAATTCCGCTTTTTTTATCCGATAATATTTGTGAAAGGTGGGATTGGTATGAGGGAAAGAATGGATGAGCGGGAATATCGGCAATTCCTGTCTTATAGGGCTCTGTTGTATGCGATGAAGAACAAGAAGGCTGAATCGGAGGCTATCCGCTGGTATCTCAGGAATCTCAAGCGGCTGGAAAACTAATTCTCTATGGATAGTATCAGTTTTGCAAGTTCAATGTCGAATGGGGTGGTCAGTTTTATGTTTTCCTCTTCTCCTGGAATAAGCATAACATCCCCGAAGTACTGCTCGACAAACCCGGCATCATCCGTGAAATCGAGCTGCTCTTCTTTTGCCCTTCTGTAAGATTCGAGGAGTATTCTGAATTTGAAGCACTGCGGCGTTTGGGTAAGTATTAATTTCTCCCGTGAGATTGTTCTTACTATTGTATCTCCTTTAACCTGTTTTATCGTATCCGTTGGCTGGATGCCTGGGACACATCCGTTGTGCAGTTTTGCACACTCGATACATCGCTCGATGAGCCTGATAGACACATTCGGTCTTGCTCCATCGTGAACTGCGACAATTTCCGTATTATCAGACAAAAGCTTTAGCCCCTGCCAGACGGAATCTGACCTTCTCTTACCTCCGGGGGTAATATGCTTCACCTTCGAGATATTGAACCTCCGGCAGGTCGCCTTTGCCTCTTTTATCATATCCTCTCTGACGACGAGGACAACCGCATCGAGGTTCTTTGCCCGTTCAAATCTTTCGAGGCAATGTGCGATGACAGGCTTTCCGAGGATTTCGAGGAAGATTTTCGGCATTCCCATCCTCGTTCCGCTTCCGGCTGCCGCTATTATTGCCGTGTTCACTCTTCTGTTTTTGCTCCATCGGGGAGTTTTCTCAGCTCTTCCATCTTGCCTTTCACGAACTCCCTGTCGGGTGCATCCTCGGGTGCATATTTCAGGTATTTTTTCATCTCTTCTGCCGCTTTTGTGTGGTATCCTTGATTCTCATAACATAGGGCGAGGTTCATATATGCCGCGGGATAGTCGGGTTTTAGTTCAATCGCCTTCTTTATTACCTCTTCTGCTTCCTTGTAATCTTTCAGTGCGGCGTATGCTACGCCAAGATTGTTGTATGCGTCGGCATATTTCGGGTAAAGTTCGATTGCTTTTTTATAGTGTGGAATAGCATCTTTATATTTCCCCTGAGAGACAAGCGAATTCCCGATGCTATAGTGTACCCTCGGGTTGGTAGAATCCATCTCGGCGGATTTCAGGTATGCCTCGAGCGATTCTTTAAACTTATGCTTCCTGTCGAGACAATCGCCGAGCAGAAGGTATGCCCCCGGATCCTCCTTTATAGCAAGTCCCTTGCTCAGTGCTTCTATTCCATCATCGTATTTCTTCCACTCGAAGCAGTTCTTGCCAAGGTTGAAATAGCCAATGGCATATGTCGAATCGAGTTCGATAGCTCGCCTCAGGAGCGAATCTGCCTCCTCGTAGCGCTCGAGCTGTGTGAGCACTGCCCCGAGATTATTCAATGCCTCGATATAGTTTGGGTTGAGTTCGAGTGCCTGTCTGAAATATTTCTCTGCTTCCTCGAGCTCACCATTTTTGACCGACTGCATCCCCTGTTCTAAGAGGTTTGTTTCCTTGAGCCCGGAGCTTCTTTCCTCCCTTGTTGCCTCATTTTTCCCTTTGGAACAGGAGGCAAGAACAACAGCAACAGAGATGGCAATTACGACAACTAATTTCCTTTTTGTTCCCATCTGGTTCTTCCCTTCTCGTTTATAATATAAAATATGGTATCGGGTGTTTTCTGCCTGATGCTTGATATGGTATAAGCGTATGTTATCTTTTCTCTGATTTTTTCTCCTTTGGCTTTGTCGTTTGCATAGATGAGCAGAAGCGGTTCACCTGTTTTTGTGTAATCACCTATCTTCTTCAGTATCTCGAACCCGACAGCAGGGTCGATTTTGTCCTCGAGCCGTTTCCGACCGGCACCGAGCTCGACCGCAAACATCCCTATGAGCTCCGTATCGATATCCTCGACAAATCCGCTCTTCGGGGAGTTAGCCTCTATGATATATCTTGCCCGATGTATTTCTTCGAGCTTTTCCAGTTTCTTTGCATCACCTCCCTGTGCCTCGACCATTTCGATGAACTTTCTGTATGCACTGCCATCGGTGAGTTTCTGTGTCAAAATCTTTTTTGCCTCTGGATATGATTTGGCGATTCCACCCAGTATAAGTGCACAGGATGATAGTGCAAGTGTCACATCGTAGAGATCTTGAGCTGCTCTGCTGGTTTTCAGGAAATCTCTTGCCTCCACTGTCTCGAGTGCGTTTCCGACGAACCTCCCAAGTGGCTGGCTCATATTTGTCAAAAGGGCTGACATCTTCTTGTTGTGCTGTTTCCCGACCTGAACTAATAGTTCTGCAAGCTCGAGTGCATCCTCGATTGTTTTCGTGAATGAGCCGGAGCCGGCCTTAACATCGAGGACAAGTCCATCTATTCCTTCTGCGAGCTTCTTGCTCATAATACTTGCACATATAAGCGGCTTGGATTCGACCGTTGCTGTAACATCGCGCAGGGCATATATTTTTTTGTCCGCGGGGACGAGCGTCTCGGTCTGTCCCGTTATCGCTACTCCGATTCTTCTCACCTGCTCCTCGAACTCATCGAGTGTGAGGTTTGTTCGGTACCCCGGAATGCTCTCGAGTTTATCGAGTGTTCCACCTGTGTGTCCAAGCCCCCTCCCTGAGAGCATCGGGACATACACTCCACAGGATGCCACGAGCGGTGCCAAGACAAGCGAGACCTTATCTCCCACACCACCTGTCGAGTGCTTGTCTATCTTTGGTGCGGATATATCAAAGAGGTCCGCCTGTTCGCCGGAGTCAAGATAGATTCTCGTTAGCTCCGCTGTCTCCTCGAAATCGAGTCCACGGAAGAGAACCGCCATCAGGAATGCGGACATCTGATAGTCTGGCACACTGCCGGCGATATACCCGTCGACGATGTAGGCAAGCTCATCCGCCGATAGCTTCTTCCCGTCTCTTTTCTCTTTTATAATATTGTATGGGTTCATCTATAGATGAACAGTTTGGAAATGCCCTTCTTGCGTCCTTCGACCCCTGGTGCGCTCAGGAAGAGAGCTCCTTTCCCCTTGCCGAAGGCGCCGTCGATGAAGCTGACAAACTTCCCGCACTCGTCATCTGCTGCCTCGCCATTTATGTGGTAGTCGCTCGTTGCATTGAGAGGGGAGGAGAGTGAGAATATAAAAGCCCTGCCCGAGCGGTAGTTTCCCGTATCGTATCCCGGTGCACCACAGATGAGCTCGCAGAGCTTGTCTCTGTCGATGTCCCCGGCGGTCAGTGAATAGCCAAACATATCACCTGCTTCTTTTCCCGCGAAGACGATAGCAGGCTTGTCTGGAATGCTCTTCCCACCATAATAGAGATACACTCTCCCTTCCCTTTTCTTTCCGGCTCTCGGTGCTCCAACGGCAAAATCTGCGAACCCATCCTTGTTAATATCTCCCAGCCCGGCGACATCGAAGCCGAACCAATCTTTCTCCTGCCTGCCAAAAAATGTTGCAAAAGGCGTTGAGGATATCTTCTCTCCACCGGCAAACATATAGACCGCTCCACAGTATTTCCTGCCGGAGTGTGTAGTATAGTATGCCCCGATGGCGATATCGTTTATTCCATCTCCTGTCACATCTCCAACGATATGGACACGATGCCCGAACAGGCTTCCCGGCTCGCCTTTTTCGATTACTATCGGCTCCTCGAAATCCTGCGCACCTGAGAATATGTACACTGCTCCGGAGTAATTGTCTCCACCGTAGCTTGCCCCGACAATGAGGTCAGGTTTTCCATCCCCCGTAATGTCAGCTCCACCTGCAATAGATGTCCCGAACCAGTCGTTTGCTCTCTCACCAGATAGTTTCTTGGATAGAGTCGGGCTCTCCTTCCCGCCGAGATAGATATACACTGCTCCTGCGTCTGTTCCGGTGGCATCTGAGCGGTCAGCAGCAACGGCGAAATCATCGTAGCTGTCATCGTTTATATCACCGAGAGAGCACATAGCCGAGCCGAAGCGGTCTCCCGGCTCATTCTGGCTGAGTGAGGCGTATGATTCTCCAGCGGATATCGTCTTGCCCCGAAAGATGTAGACAACTCCCGGCTGCTTGCTGCCGAGCCCTCCATCCATCGCACTGACCAGTATCTCCGGGTAGCCATCGTGGTTTATATCACCGCCAGAGGAAACCACCAGCCCGAACATATCACCTGGCTTGTTCCCAACGATTGTCGAGACATAGCGAAGATTGAGTCCGTAAAGAAGGCTTACGAACAAAAGAGCCACAAAAAGCGATACCAAAACCTTTTTCATATTTCCCTTCCCTGTGGTTGAGTTTTTTCGCTGCTCTTATGTTAAAAGCGAACCACTCGTTTGTCAAGTCATAATTTTCTCCATAAAAGTTATCGTTTCGATATGGTATGTGTGAGGGAACATATCGACAGGTTGTATGGAGAGGATTCTGTATTTCTCCGACAGCTCTTTCAGGTCTCTTGCAACTGTCGTCGGATTGCAGGAGATATAGGCAATCTTCCTCGGGGCAAGCTCAACTATCCGTGAGATTATCTTCTTGGATAATCCGTCCCTTGGTGGGTCGACCACAATCACATCGGGCTTCTCTCCGTCGGTGATAAGTTTTGACAGGGCATTCTTCACATCGGCAAGGATAAACCGTATATTGTTTGCTCCGTTTATCTTGGCGTTTCTCTTCGCATCCTTCACCGCATCGGGATTATTCTCGATTGCGACAACCCTTTCCGCCTTATCCGAGAGTATTATCCCGATTGTCCCCGTTCCGCTGAACAGGTCGACGAGAGATTCGCCACCCTTCAAATCGAGCATCTCAGACAGCTTCTGATACAGTATAGATGCTCCATCGGTGTTCGTCTGGAAGAACGATTGCGGCGATACGATGAACCTTTTGCCGAGCATCTCGAGGATGAGGTCGGAGTCTCCGGCAAGGTATCCCGATTCCATTCCGTATGCTGTGCTGGACGGTGTATCGTTCAGGATATAGTTGACTACCCTGACCTCACCGATGCTGTCCACAACGCCCCTTGCCAGTTCGCTCAATAGTTCTCTTTCCCTCCTGAAAACGGTGATATTCACCATAAAACCGTTTGTGCCTTCCCTTATTGTCAGATACCGCAGGAGTCCCTGCCGTTTCCTTTCGTTGTAAGTGGAGAGGCGAAGCTCACTTGCAATGTTTGATACTACATCTGCTATTTCACTTATCTTCGGGGATGCGAGCCTGCATTCGCGGAGCTTGAAAACTGTGTTAAATCTTCCACGCGGGTGCATACCGACGATTATTTCCCCATTTTGGTTTTGAGCGAACTGTAGTTCAAGCTTGTTTCTGTATTCAAATATTTTAGGCGATGGTATAATAGGTAGAAAGCTTTCCTCCGGGAGTGACAGACCGCCGAGCCTTGCCAAACTCTCGCGGACAATCCTCTCTTTCCACAAAAGCTGCTCATTGTAGTCCAAATCCTGCCAGGAGCATCCGCCGCAGATTCCAAAATGTTGGCATCTTGGTTCAACCCTTTTCTTTGATGGGATAAGAACTTTATCGAGTCTGCATTCGAGGAAGTCTCTTTTCTTCTTGGTTACCGTTGCCAGAACCACCTCGCCCGGGTATGCGCCTCTCGTGAGTGTGAACTGTCCGAGTATATGCCCGGCAGCATATCCTTTATACACCAGCTTCTCCAGCTTGAATATCGCTTTATCACCCTTTCTTATCATTGATTCCCTCGTATTATCTTCAGCATAGCTCTGTGTATCTTTCCATTGGATGCAACTATCCTGTCCGATGTGATGCTCCATTTCTTCCCTGTGAATGTAGTTGTCTGTCCGCCTGCCATCTCCACGATGACGCTTCCTGCCGCCATATCCCACATCTTTAATTTCAACTCCCAGAAGCCGTCAAGTCTACCTGCTGCTACATATGCGAGGTCCAGTGCCGCCGAGCCGGCGCGTCTTATCCCCAGAGCAGCTTTTGAGAAATGTGCAAAATGCTTCAGATTGTCCTCCTCGCTCGCTGGCATATCGTATGGAAAGCCTGTGGCAAGCAGGGCGGAGGATATATCCTCTGTTTCGCTCGTATGGAGCCTAACATCCCCGAGGTATGCACCGGTCTCATCCGCCCAGAACATCTCATCCCGCAGCGGGTCATAAATCACTCCGGCAACCACACTCCCTCTATTTGCAATCCCGATTGAAACGCAGAAGAACGGGAATCCGTGTGCGAAATTGTTCGTCCCATCGAGCGGGTCGATAATCCAGATGTGTTCGCCGGAGATAAAGCTCGATTTCGTTTCCTCAGCTATTATAGCGTCCTCCGGGAAACGGAGCATAACCATCTCTTTTATTATATTCTCGGAGGCGATATCATACTGTGTAACCAGCTCTCTTCCGGCTTTATGCTTAATTTTTTTAACAGAATGGTATCCATCCTTGAGGATTGTGCCGGCAAGTCGTGCGACAACCTTTGCAAATTCAATCCGTTTCATAGTTCTCTCTCACGAGCTCGCTGAGGATTTCGAAGTATTCATCGACTTTCTCTGTCATCTCTGCAAGCATCCTCTTCGATGCTTCCCCCATCCTTTTTGCAACCTTCGGACTGTCTAATATTCTTATCAACTCATCAGGGAGTTCCTCATCTGTTTCTATCATTTTTGCTCCACCGCATTCTATCAGGAGAGGTGCGGCATCCTGCCTCATATATGGGCCAAATATGACGGGCACGCCGAAGCTCGCCGGCTCCAACGGATTGTGTCCACCGAAGTCCCTCAAGCTTCCACCGACAAATGCAACATCTGCTATTGCATAGAAGAGATTGAGTCTGCCGTATGTATCCACGATATATACATCGACATCCTCGCGGAATTCGCCTTTTGAATCGAATGCATATAGCAATCCATACCGCTCGCACAAGAATCTTATCTCCAGCTTATTCTTTATATGTCTCGGTGCTATGATAAGTAGCACATTCGGGTGGCTTGGGATGATTTTCTTAAATGATTCGATTATTGGTTTGAATTCTCCCTTTCTCAGGCTTCCTGCGACGATGACTCTTTTTTTGTGTCTGATGGGTTCAATTTCACCGTTTGCTCTGGTGGATGCAAATTTTATGCTCGTCAACACCTTCACCTTGTTCATAGGTGCGCCGAGGCGGATTATCCTTTTTGCGTCCTCATTCGATTTCATAAGAAACATATGGTACATTGGAAACAGTTTTCTGATGAAGAACCTAACCGGGCGAAGTCTCCTTTCTCCTTTTTTTGTCAGTTTCCCGCTGATAAGCACGGGTTTTGTCCCTCGCTTCGATGAGAAGTATATCATATTGCTCCATATCTCCGTTTCTATAATGAGGAGGAGGCTCGGATTGAACATTCTCAAGAAATGTAGTAGAAAAGCTGGATGGTCGAGCGGTGCAAAGAGTGCAACATCCGGTGGCTGCACACATTCTTTGAGTGTCTTGACCCCGCCACGGGTCATAGCAGTTAGAACGAATTGCACCTGTGGGAAACGCATTTTCATCTTCTCATAGACAATTTTTGCTGCCCTCGCTTCACCGATGGATGCCGAGTGTATCCAGATGGAGCGTGAGAAAAAAAACCTGTAAGAGACAATCCTCTCGGATATATTATCCCTGAAAATGACAGCATATAGCAGGAGTGCCGGACTTGCTATGACTAAGAAAATGGTTGCAATTATGTTATAGGCAAGCATCATAAGTTTCATAGATTTTAAATTTACGAAAAAACAAGCTCAAGTCAACTCAATATTTATCGATTGACATTTACGAAAATAGCATTATATTGCATATTAAACGCCCTGAATTCACAAATAGAGAAACTTAATCTAAACTAAGGAGGCTATTGTGAAGAAGTTAGTCTTGCTGTTTATTATTCTTGGACTACTATTTATCTCCTGTTCCAAGAAAAGCACAGAACCTGAGGAGAATAACCCGACGGTTCTTGTATCTCCTTCCTCTGCTTCTGTGGTTGTTGATGAGGTTTTTGATATTGAGATTGCGTTGAAGTATGTTGAGGAGCTTGTTGGCGTTGGTGTTCGGCTCAATTTTGACAGCGACAAACTCGAGGTGGTAGAACTTGGTCGGGAGGATGATTTCCTGACATCCAACTCCGGTGCGGTGAACCAGTTGACATTCACCAGCGACAATGATGAGGGTTATGTGAAGCTTGTTCTGGGAATACTTCCTGCTTCTGCTTCCGTTTCGGATATGTCGGGGAGTGCCAGAGGCATAGGGAGGATAACTTTCCGCGCCCTTTCTCCAGGGACAGCTGAGCTTCTCCTTTCCGTTGACAATACCCACGATTCCGACCTCGGGCTTTACGACAGTTCGGCGGAGCTTATTCCCGATGTCGAGACGGAGAGTGGAAATATAACCATTTCTTCCGGGAGGTGAGAGAGATGAAAAGGATTACATTTTTCGGCATAATATTTTTGCTGATGCTTTCTGTTTCCCTTTCTGCGTCTGACAGAAAGGCGCTCGTTGCTCAGAGGGGCTGGGATACCGGCAAGGTAACACTTTCAAACGATTATATATCCGTTGCTGTGAGCAACTCGGATGGTCGTTTTACCATAGGGACGGCGGATGGCAGGCGTCTGCTTTACGGTTTCCCGTCGGAGGGGTCAACATCGCATACGAATGTCAAGATAGGCGAGGAGGTTTATCGGTTGGGCTCTGGAGGAACTCTGACCGACGAGGCTCATATCGATGGGGATGCCGTCTATTTTACATACAGCTACTCTGATGTCGACATCACACAGGTAACGCAGATAACCCGTGGTTCCACCACCGGCAACGACGATACAATATGGATAAGATATATCATTCACAATGGAGGCTCATCTTCTGTTTCCGTCGGGCTGCTTCTCGAGATGGACACGATGGTCAGCCACAATGATGCTGCACCAATATCCACAAGTTTTGGTTATGCCGGTGTTGAGCAGGAGTTTTCCTATCCGGATATTCCCAGCTACTGGCAGGCTTTTGAGGAATCTCCGACACAGCCGGACTCACTCCTTGTTGCTCAGGGAACGCTTGTAGGTTCTGGAGCCGTTGTGCCCGACAGGTTCTGTCTTGGACCCTGGGGGACTTACTCCGGTGTTGAATGGGATTACGAGATATCTGGCAACCCCTATGGCGACAGTGCGGTTCTCCTGTGGTGGTATCCTGTTAGTATTCCCCCGGGTGGTTCTCGTGAGGTATCGACATTTTATGGTCTCGGAGCCGGCTCCGTTGTGACCGGTGACCTTTCTCTTAATGTCACAGCTCCGCTGGAGCTTACGGTTGACACTCTTGGCAATCTTACACCCAATCCTTTCGATATAAATGTTCTCGTCACCAACAATACGGGTGAGGTTGCCGAGAACTGTGAGGTAGAAATTGTTTTACCGTCTGTTTTGAGTGTTGTCGGCGGTTCGACTGTTCAGGCACTCGACCCTGAGGACCTCGAACCCGGTGAAATAGGTTCTGCTTCCTGGAGTGTGCTGGCAACTCCTCCTACTGTTGCCGATACATTTGAATTTACTGTGATTGTTCGTTCCTCCACGACCGATTCGAACTATGTTACGCGCCGGATATATATCCCTGAGGCGGCGTTCACCCCGGAATCTCTCAATGTTGTTGTTACAACCGTCGACCCATCCGATTTTCCTGTAATTCACGCTTACTGTATGGTGTATGACCCGACCTCTCACCGCTCGATAAACGGTCTCGATGAGGACAATTTCACTGTTCACGAGGATGGTACTTTGGAGGAGCCTATCACTGTCGAGCGTATGACGACAGGCTCGGGTGGTGCTGCTGATATCGTCTTTGTCTTCGATGTAACAGGCAGTATGGGACCTTACATCACAGGCTTGAAGGACAGGGCGAAGGCTTTTGCCGACACGCTCGAATCCCGCGGACTCGACTACCAACTTGCGCTTATCACATACGGAGATGAGATACGAGGTTTCTACGAGTTCACCTCCGATGCAGACGAGTTCAAGACCTGGATTGAAGGATTGGCTGCGACAGGTGGCGGAGACAGTCCAGAGAACCCACTCGATGCAATAGAACGAGCGTTCGACCTCTCTTATCGTCCCTTCGCACAGAAGATATTTGTTGTTATAACCGATGCTGGCTATCACGAGGATGATGCGGTAACCCCTCGAACGCTGGATGAGGTTATCGAGGATTGCGAGTCGTTCGGGGCGATTGTCAGCGTTGTCGGACCCGATATCGCTGGTTATCATAACATTGCGGATGCCACCGGTGGTTTCTGGTTCGACATCGGAGAGGATTTCTCGTCCATCATCGATATGATAGGTGATTTGCTCTCCACCCAGTATATCATAACCTATACCACACACGATCCTGTTCCCGATGGCAGGCTTCGCTATGTTCTGGTCGAGGCGGAGTATGAGGGGCTGACAGGTTCTGATGAGGGGACATATCGTGTCGGAGAGGCTGGACTGTTCTTCGACCCGGAGACGACATTTACATTTAACGGCGACACATTCAGGGTTGATATATACGGTATCTCTCTTCCGCAGTTTGGTATGGCTCATATTGTGGTTGATTATGACGCGGCAAAGGTTTCCCTGGTTTCTGCTGAGGTAGGTGAATTTCTCGGAAGAGCCGCTCCTGAGCCACCGACCTTTATTCCGACATATTTTTCGGGGCAGGTTGACCTTGCTATGGCTCGCCGTGCTGAGGATTCAGGCGTCAGTGGTTATGGTGTGCTTGCCACACTTATGTTCGCAACGATTGCCGATGACCCGACGAGTGAGCTCGAGTTCAGCACGGTCGACCTTCGCACGATGGATGATGAGCCGATTGATACTGTTCCGGGATATACCGGTTATATAAGGCTGGTTGGCGATGGCACCGACCATGAGGGCTGTATGCTATGCGATTTCGACTGTGATGGTGATATAGACCTGCGCGACTTTGTCCTGCTCTCGACATACTGGCAACCGGTAAATGATACATCAGGCGATGTGGGACCTGCGACTGGCACAGTACCTCGCCTTCTGCCTTCCCCTGATGGTGCGGTCAACTATGAAGACCTGTTCGTCTTCACAAGAATGTGGAACTGGTGGCATTTCTCGCATACCATCCTCCGGGAGGTTCCCGTTTCTCCTGTGCTTGCTGTTGAGGATTCTCCGGGTGAGATGACACTTTATCTTCGCTCGGCATCCTGCGTTGGTATGGGACACATCCTGCTCGATATCCCGTCGGGGGTTGAGATTACATCCGTCGAGGCAGGGGAGCTTCTTTCCTATAAAGCCAGTCCGGTTGTTCTTGTCGAGGGAAACGAGATATCCTTTGCGAGACTATCTGACAGTTCTCCCTTCACGAAATCATCTGGAACGCTTATTGTGGTGAGATACAATGGTAATGGCACAGTTGGCATCCGCTCGCTCGATATCCGTAGCTTTGCAGGTGAGAAGATGCTCATCCAGTATACTCATCCTCTCGGATTTTCGCTTGGGCAGAATATTCCCAATCCGTTTAACTCGAGCACACAGATAAAGTTTTCCATACCGGATAAAGGTTATGTGAGACTTGGCATCTACAATCTGCTCGGAGAGAGGGTGGCTACCCTTGTTGATGGTGAGCTTCTCGCAGGTGAGCGCACCGCTATCTGGGATGGCAGGCTATCGACAGGTGAGACTGCACCATCCGGTATCTACTACTATAAGATGAGCTTTAGGGGAGAAAATCAGGTAAGGCGTATGCTGTATCTGAAATAATACGGTTTTTCTTGGCTATTTTTACAGCTTCAGAAGAATATCTTTGCCAGTTTCAGGACTCCCTCTTTCCACGGGACACGGTGCGAGACGCCGGTTCTATCCTTGTATTCCTCCCTGTGCTCGATATACCATCTGTAGTTTCTCAGTAGTGCGTCCTTATTCGAGTACTTCGGACTGAAGCCGAGCAGCTTTGCTGCCTTATCCACTGCAACGAACGATTCCTTCGAGGCTGTCCCGTAGACCCACTTGTATAACGGTGACAGATGGAAGAACTCGAGTATCTTGAGGATTGCCACCGCAGGAGCGGCGGGTATTGGTATTATCTTCTTTCCGTGTCCGGCGTAGTCGAGCACCGCCTGGTAGTCCTCACGCATCGTGGTGAACTGTGTTGCCCCGATGTTGAATGTATCGTTGACGGTATCCTCCGGTAGTGTGAGTGTTAGATATATCGCCTCGCAGAGGTCCTCCACATCGAGGAGCTGGTATCGGTTGTTTCCCCTGCCGAGTATCGGGAAATTGTGCCCCTCGTAAGCCCACTCGTAGAACATCGCGAACACTCCGAGCCTCTCGGGTCCAACAAACGACTTCGGGCGAATAATCGGTATGCACATCCCCTTTTCTCTATACTCCTTGCATATATTCTCCGCCTCCACCTTGGATATACCGTATGGTCCGACGCCGTCGAGCTTATCCGTCTCATATATCGGGTGATGGTCTGGCACACCGTAGACGGCTGTCGTCGATATGTGGACAAACCGCTCGATGTTGTGTTTGAGGGCAGATTGAAGCAGGAGCTTTGTCCCGTCGATGTTCGTTGTCTTATGTCTCCACGGATTATCTCTATTTTATCCTTTGCATCTGGATAGTCGAACTCGGCGATGTCGAGCGATACAATCTCATATCCCCTTTCAAGCAGGTATCTTATGAGGTTTATGCCGAGGAAACCTGCTCCGCCTGTTATAAGCAGCTTCGCCATAATTCCCCTTTACTTTTTTCCTCCGTGACTGTTTGATTTTAAGTTCTGCTTTCGGTATCGGTAATCCTCATATTCTCTACAAGCTTGCGATATTTCCCGCCAAGCAATCCTTCACCGATAATATAGGCACCGCAAGCAGCCTCTTTTGCAATCTTTGATGTTTTCCTCACTTTTGCGACAGGAGCATATTTACTTAGCCTGCTTGTTAGTTCATTTCTTATGAAATCATAGTTTGTTAATCTGCCGGAGATGATAATTTCTTTTGGATGGCGAACAGAGACCAACATTGCTGCAACATCCTTTTCTATACTTTCTCCTAAAAGGGTCACAGCTTCTTTGAATTTTATCAGGTCTCTGGGCTCGATATCTTTTCCTACAAAATCCTTTAATCCTTTTCTGAAGACAATCTCCTGGGTCAAGGGTGGTTTTAATCTGATTGCAATCTCGGCATCCATTCCGCCACCACCGAGAAACCCCAGGCTCCCGTTCGTTCCGCCTATCCCATCGACAATTTTCCCATCCTCGACAGCCATCACGGCTGTGAAACCATATCCTGCCTCCACATAGACAAAGGATGTTTCATTAAACGGGATTTCCAACCGCTCTGATTGGTCTTTCACACCCAGGGCAACACAGCATACCTTATCCGCTGTCCCCATATCGAACTTGTTCCATTTTCTATACGATGGAACGGTAGCAAGATGGATAACCCCGGGAGTAAAGCGAACGGGCATCTTCATCTGTTTCATTTCCAGAAGCAGCTTTTTTATCCCTTCATTCACAGCCACCTGCGTATCTAAGGGAATCATTTTCCCGATATCGGTTTCTGTTATATCCTCTATGCTTTTTAAGGGGATACCGTATCCTGATGGACCGACGATAATATTTAGTTGCGTTAGTGCCTCGAGTTTCCTGATGAGAATGTAAGGCTTTTTGAGGATATCCTCTGATTTTATCGATTCATCTATAATGACATCTTTGTTATCTTCCATTCCGAAAAGGTCAAAGCTGTGTGTTCCGGGGTCTATTCCAACAACTCTCATATTCCTTTCCTATTCAATGGGCAGGAAGGGTCCGATGCTGTCCAGCTTTTGGTTAAGCCGAATGTCCTTGACCGGCAACCGCCACATTCATATAGATACTTGCATTCTCTGCATGGGCTTTCTCTTCCCCCAAAATCCTTTATCTTTTTAATCAATTCTGAATTCTGCATATCATTCCATATCTTGCCGAGAGATTTTCTACCTGCATTGTCCATTACAACGGGGGCAAAGGTGCAGGGCTTTACATCACCGTTTGTTTCGATGAACATATATTCGCCGAAGATGCAGCGAGAAACATCTGGAACTATAATACCGTTCTCGGGATTCGGTGAATAATCGATGTTATGCTCCTTCAAGAAAGGCTTGAAAAATGGCTCGTCGAAATATATATCCATTTTGTATTTTCTTTGATTCTCAATAACGGAAAAGAAAACTTGTTCATACTCTTCTGCATTTAGAACATATTTTTCGTAATCCTTGCATGGCTTCAATCCCAGGAATGTAATTTTACTATATCCTATCTCTTCTGCAAACTTAAACAATCTATCGATCTGGTGCTGGTTATGTTTTCCGATGGTTATAGGGCAGGAATCGAGGATGCCGTAGTCATTTGCAATTGCCACAGATTTTTTTAGCTGCTCAAAACTCGCTTTTCTCCTTATCCTCTCATAACTTTTTTTATCTGCTCCATCTATGCTTATCATAAGATTTATGTTTAGTTCTGCAAATTTTCTGGCTATCTCTTCATCGAATAACATCCCGTTGGTGATGAGATAGGTTTTGATTTTGTCCCTGTGCATTATTTCGAGGAGTTCAAATAGATTCCTGCGTAAAAGCGGTTCTCCACCCTCGATGATAACCCACCGCGGTTCGAGTGATGTTATCTCGCGAGCTATTCCCAGAACGGTTTCATCGTCGAGTTCTTTCTCTGCCATCCCTCTGCAATGCAAACAGTCGAGGTTGCATTTATTCGTAATTGCCCAATCTATCATATAAGGATTATTCATATTTTATCGTCCTTAGTTGAGCTGCCTCTGTGAAAAGCCTTCTGGATTCTATCTTCACGGCAACGGATGATGCAATTATCGATGATGCGAGGATGATGAACATTATAGCCAGCTGATACACTGCTGCCCTTATGGGTGACTGACCGCCGAGCAAGCTTCCTGCCATAAGTCCGGGTATCCAGACGAGCCCGAGCGAGCGAATATTGTCGAGCCGTGGTATCATTGCGGCACGGATGCTTTCCTTTGCAGCGGTTTCTATCGCAACAGATGGGGGTAACCCGAGTGATAGTATCGCCTCTATCGTATCTTTCGATTTCTTTACCTCGCCTCTCAGTCTGTTGAGTCCGAGAGAGATTGCGTTCATAGAGTTTCCGATAGCCATACCTCCGAGTGGCAGAACGACCATCGGCTTAGCCTCGAGAGCTGTCGAGGCAACCATAAAGATAAGCACAGGGAACGCACCGAGAAATATTCCGAGAAGAGATACGGATAGCGCCCCCGGCAGTCCTCTTGCACGACGCCTCGATATGAACGCTCCAGCAATAGACATAAAACATAGCAGCAGAAAGGTGTAAAACAGCCCCTTGAGTGAGAATATAAACCCGATTACGAGTGATAGTATCGACATCTGCACGATAGCGCGGAGACTTGCACCGAGGATATCTTTACCGAGCCTGAGCCGGTTCAACATTGAGAAGAGCATTGCAAACGCAATCAGAACAAGCGATGCTATAACCTTTGGTAGATACTCTTCCAGCATCAGTTTTCTCCTGTTAGTTTTCCATCTTTTATGCGAAGTTGCTTCCCGCCGAGGCGATTTGCCTGTTCGAGGTTATGCGTGACAATTATGAATGTGAGCCGTTCGAGCCTGTTTAATTTTTTAATCAGCAATTCTATTCCCAGTGTGTTTTCCATATCGAGTGCCGATGTCGGCTCGTCCATCAACAACAGCTCGGAGTTGTTGAGGACAGCTCGTGCAATGGTAAGTCTCTGTTTCTCTCCCACGGATAGCTTCGATGCATCCTTTTTTAGATATTCTGCGGGCAGTCCTGCCTCCTCGAGAACTGATTTTACTTTTTCCATATCGATGTTCTCTTTTCTTATACGGAAGGCGAAGGTCAGGTTGTCGAGCACCGTTCCGTCGAATATTGCCGGGAGCTGGAACACCATACCTATCCTTCGGCGGAGCTCGAGCGGGTCATATTCAAAGATGGATTTTCTGTGGAAAAATATCCTGCCGGAGTCGGGGTCATCGAGGCGGTTCAGGAGACGCAAAAGTGTTGTCTTGCCGCTTCCTGATGCTCCTGTTATGCTCGCAATCTCACCCTCGTTCACGGTGAGGCTCACACCGTTCAGTATCGCTTTCCCATCGAACCGCTTCACGACATTTCTTGCCTCGATTATCGGCATTTATCCCTCGCTGCGAGGACAAACGGTTTTATATCGAGTATCGGTGTCCCGTCCAGCATATCGATATTTCTGATATGGAGATTTCTCCCATCGACCCTTAAAAGTGTGACCACCGACACGCCGAGCGGGTTGGGCCTGTGTGGTGAGCATAAGGAGAACACACCCCGCGGAACGGAGCTTTTTCTTCCCATCTGGATGAGGCTTGCTTTCTCACCAAAGAACCTGTCGAAGACGAATACCACAAGAATTTGTTTGTTTTTCTCTATTCCCAGAAGTCCATCTGCGAACGGCTCGAATACCTCGATTATGCCTTCTTCAACCG
Source organism: candidate division Zixibacteria bacterium 4484_93 (assembly GCA_002085385.1). GTDB lineage: Bacteria > UBP14 > UBA6098 > 4484-93 > 4484-93 > 4484-93. Next base: position 201 of record NATO01000008.1, on the reverse strand, counting down.
ATTCGGCGCACTGCGGGGGAACATCATCCAGTCTTTTTGTGCTCGAATGCAGCACACCGATGGGTTCAAACTCGAATCTCATCGCTCCGCCAGATTTTTTGTATCGATTTTCCTCCCGACACCGAGCCGTATGAATTTTTTGCCGAAATCTCTTTCAAAGAGCCTCTCAGCGGATGCACCTGAGCAGTGCGATGGAGCCAC
>NATO01000085.1 GCA_002085385.1 candidate division Zixibacteria bacterium 4484_93 | reverse complement strand
GAGTATTGTCTACCCAGATACGATTATCCTGATATATCCGTCAAGCTCGACCCGACAATTGCCGAATTTCGCTGCGGTGAGCCACCGGATTTTGTCGATATCACCGGAACGGTCGAAAAGGGCTGCTGCAGGATATACAACCCCGGTTTTGTGTATCTCGGGCTTTACACCGCCGACCCTCGCCGTTCCACCCCTGTGGCAAATATGGAAATTCCTATCGATTCACTGAACGAAGGAAGATATCGCTTTGCATTCAACGGGGTTCCGTATGACCTTATTGAAAAAAAGGCAGCCTACATTGGTGTGGACTATACAAATCGTGTGTATGAGAAGAAGTTGAAAAACAACTATGTTCCTGTCCCTGTCAAGCAAATCGACCATTGTATCGACCTTACGGTCAGCTCTGTTGATAGAGGAGAGGAACCGCTCATTATTGATAGGGGAGTTACCATCGATGTGGATATATTCTCGACCAACGAGTATCCCATCGATACGACACTCTCGCTGCTTGTCCTTTCCGACAGGGGTGATACATTGGCTGATACCACATTTTCCGGCAGCCTTCTTTTGGGAGGCTCGAATAAGGTTACCATTTATTTTCTGCCCGATTCGAGCTTCTTGGATGTGGATACACTGTTTTTCGTTATCGATGCCGGGGAGGTTATCCCTGAATCAAATGAGGGAAACAATCTTTTCTCGCTTCCAGTTCTCTTTCAGAGACCTCTGGGGGAACTTTCCATTACACAGAAACCTGTGGTGTATAATGCTACGCTTTCGGAGGAACCGCTTATCCCTGTGGTGTATTTTGCGCCGGGGGCGGACAGCCTTATATTATCGGATGAATATAACATCGAGGACCTCGATAGACTTGGTGAGAGACTTGCCGCCAATGATAGGATAAAGGTTACCCTCTATGGATATTCTGACATCCTATCCGATGCGGACTGTTTCAACTTCGACACCGTCTCATTCAAGGATAATCCAGCAAGATGGCGGGCGAATGTCCCTCGAATGAAGAAGAGGATTCTTTCTGTGGAAAAACATCGTCTCAAAAACCTTGCAAGGATGCGGGCAAAGTCGGTGAAGAGATATCTTGTGAAGAGCTTTAGCATCGAGCCGGCAAGGGTGTTCCTCGCAACAGGGTATAATGAGTTTGCCGGTATCAACAACAATCTGCGTCCCGACCCTATCAGCTGGTTCGAGAACAGGCGTGTGGAGATAAAAACGGATGAGAGTTCACGCAGTGAGCTTTATGCTCCGGAGTATCTTATTGACGGGACAGAACCTGCTGACTCGCTCTACTATCTCGACATACGAGGTGATGGAATAATCGGTGGAAAGCTGGATGTTCTCATTCTCAGTGAGTTCGGGGATACAATCACCATTCTGGCAAGCGGTGTTAAGGTTACCTCATCGCCACAGCGCATCTTCTGGGACGGAAGAGGGCTTGAGCTGGGAAAGCAGTACAGGATAAAGGCAATATTGAGGAATGACCAGCAGGTTAAGACGGTTGAGGTCCCGCTCGATTTCTTTGCCAGAGAGAGTGTCTATTTTGTTGCACTGTTTAACTTCGGTGAGCCGACGAAAAAGAGGAGCTCGTCGGATATTCTTGCTTTCTTCAATCCGGATTTGGAGTATGCCAAGCAGGCGGTTAGAACAGCGATAAGAGAGGCAAAGGAAAAGGGAATCGATATCACACTTCAGAGCTATGCCTCCTATCTCGATGGAACGGCAGGGGAGTTTGATAATATAAAGCTGGCGGAGAGGAGAGCCTCTTTTGTCCGTCGGATGTTTTCCCTCCGTAAGGATGAGATAGCAACGGTAATTTGCGGTGATGTCTGTGAGAGAAAGGGCAGCGGTTGTGACCCTATCTGGTGCAGCAACGAGCAGCTCCAGAGAACACATCCGAAGAATAGAGTGCTTCTGCGGGCAACAATCCTCAAGATTGAGTATTAGAAAAGATAATCTTTCCTTCCCTGATGAGCATCACAGGATTTGCCGAAAGGATATCCTCGCCATCGAGTATGTCAGAATCGAGTATAACGAAATCGGCATACTTTCCGACCTCGACTGTGCCGCGTATATTGTCCTGAAAGATGAGCTTTGCTGCGTTCGATGTGAAGAGGCTTGTCGCCTCAAAGACGCTTATTCTCTGAGAGCGGTTGTTATGATGAACGGCGGAGTATATACCGAGTAGTGGGTTAATCGGTGTGATAGGGGAGTCCGAGCCACCAGCAAGCAGGATGCCAGAATCCAGCATATCCCGGAACGGGTTGAGAAGTTTCTTCCTTTTGTTTCCGAGCCTCTTCTCATACATTCCACCGGGTTTTCCCCAGAGGTAGTCGAATGTTGGCTGGATACCTGCTCGTAGCCCGATTTTTGCCATTCTATCAATCTGCTCCGGGTGAACAAGCTCGCAGTGTTCGATGATGTGTGGAAACGGTTCACCGAGCCGCAGATAAGATTCTTCTGCTCCTTTTATGAACTGTTCGACGGCTCTATCTCCTATTGCGTGCAGTGCCACTTGAAGCCCTCTTTCTTGTGCCTCTGTGAAGAAGAAGGCGACCTCCTCGTCCGTCTTGTATAGGATACCGAGATTGTCAGGGTCGTCTGCGTAAGGCTCAAATAGAGCTGCACTGTGCGAGCCGAACGACCCGTCGAGCAGAATGCATCCACCTATCCGACCGAGACCGAGAGAAGTCGCAAATTCTATATCCTCTATCTCAGGATATGCGACAATACGAATCTTGAGTGCAGGTGCAATCTCCAGCAGGAGCTTTAGCCACCATTTCTTCGGGACATAAGAATGCAGGGTGAGGCACCCGCTGGAAAGGGCAATCTTCTCAACCTCGACCGCCGCTTCGATAAGTTCCTCACGGGTTATCTGTGATGAGAAAAACCTGTCAGCTATTGTGTGAGCCTTCTCGGATATGAATCCGCCGACCACATCATCAGGCTCGATATCTGTTTCTTTGAGCAGAAGCCTGATGAAAGCACTGTTCCCCAAAGATGAGTGCCCATCCTTCCGCCGGACAAATATCGGGATATCTCTTGAGATGCTATCGAGAACCTTTCCGGATAGACTTTTCCCCTCGATATTCTCAGGAGCATATCCGAATACCGCTGTTATCCGACCGTTTGGTCTGTTTTTTACCCTCCCGGCAATTGCATCCTTTACATCGGATAAACTGGTAAGCTCCGATATATCGAGCTGGGCAAGGGAAAGCCCCGTTCCGAAGAAATGTATATGCGTATCCTCGAATGCAGGTAAGGCAATCTTGCCAGTAATATCAACTGTATCGCCATCTCCAGGTGTTTTGCTTATCCTGCCATTCTTTATATATACCTCGGATAGAAAATCACCCGGATATTTCATTGTGTAAATCCTGCCACCTGTTATCGCTGAGATGTCAGAACTCATAGAGCACCTTCAAAGATAGATATGTCGAGATGAAGTTGTCCTCCGTGGTCTTGTGCCACTCCGGGCTGTAGGAGAAAATAGCGTCCAGTTTGCACCTTTTGGAGAAGCGGATACTACCCAGAACTGATAGCTCGGTGAAGAAATAGTCCGAATATATAGAAAATTCGCTAAGCTCTCTGAAGAACCTGTATCCCGGCGAGACAGTGGCATCGAGCCAGAGCCATTGAGGAGAGCTTATCGTTCCGGATATGTCGCATCTTGCATCCGTCCAGTTCTCGCCATCGTAGGCTATGTCTGCACTGTGATACTCAAGTGTGGGAACTGCACCAACAGAGTATTTCCCCGTTATATATGAGACACCAGCACCTCCCTTTATGTCTGTGTAGTCGAACCAGACAAAGCTCTCATACTCCGTTTTCAAAACCGTGTACTCGAATGTCACGGGAAACGAGATGTCAAAATTCGCAAGATATTCCGCCTCGATTGAAACTGTGTTCTTCCACGAACTCGGGTTGACCGCACCTTTATAATCCTTGTAGGCAAGCTCATCCTCTCCAGATAATCTGTGCCCCGAGAGGGTCTGTTTCTCGACCGAAAATTCTGTCTCCGTCTCCGAGTAAGATATATCCACAGAATCTGGCACAATATAATCTGTTCTTTGCACCGAAAGTGATATATCCCTATCGAAGAAGATATAGTTCCTGAGCTCCCCTTCGAAATGGAGCATATGATAATCGTTCCCCGATGGGCTGGCTCCCGTGTAAAATCTGCTCGTCAGATACCCACCGAACTCCGTCGTCCAGTGGTCGCTTAAAGAGTGTTTCCAGCTCCCCTTAAGATAGTTTTTTACATAATCCTTATTGCGCTTCTCGTAATATGCTTTCCCATCCAGTTTCTCATACAGCTGAACAGCCTTTCCGAACCTTGCCTCGCTACATAGTGAGAGATGTGCCGCCTCAAGTCCTGCATATCCGTTTAACTCTATGCCATACACATTGTTGCTATCATTTATATCAAGTGAATTGTAAAGATATAGCTTCAACTCGTTGTCAATCTCGGTGGTATCCGCTTCAATTAGATAGTATCTCTGGGTTATGTTATCGTAGCCAAGCCCTATTTTTGTCGTGAATTCTGCCCTTGCTGGTAGGCTGAAAAATATCGTAATAAAAATGATTATGCTACTATTTCTCATTTAGGTACTGCTATCCGGTCGATTTCCTCTGTTATTGTCCTGTCGAGAGTCTGCTTTTCGGCAAGATAGTTGACGAGCTTTGGGGATGTGCTTTTAATCTTTGAGATAATCTGTTTCTCCCGCATTGCCACCTCGGATAGTGGGAATTTGTCGAAGTATCCCTTTGTTCCGAGATAGATGGAGATAATCTCCTCGTGCATCGGCATAGGAGAGAACTGTTTCTGCTTCATAAGTTCGAGCAGGTGTTCTCCCCGTGTGAGTCGTGAGCGTGTTTTAGGGTCGAGTTCGACGCCGAGTTGGGCGAAGGAAGCGAGTTCTCTATACTGTGCGAGGAAAAGTCTTAGTGGTGCGCCCAGTTCCTTCATAGCAGGGCACTGGGCGTTTCCGCCGACCCTCGAGACTGATAGTCCTATGTTAACTGCCGGGCGGATGCCGGAGAGAAACAGCTCCCGTTCGAGGTATATCTGACCATCGGTTATGGAGATGAGGTTTGTTGGAATGTACCCTGTGATGTCGCCAGCGAGCGTTTCGACGATGGGGAGTGCGGTCATTGAGCCGCCGCCTTTCTCCCGTGACAGGCGGGCTGAGCGCTCGAGCAGTCGTGAGTGGATGAAGAAGATGTCTCCTGGATAGGCTTCCCTTCCTGGGGGGTGTTTGACTAAGAGGGATATCTCTCTGTATGCTCTGGCATGTTTTGTCAGGTCGTCGTAGATGACGAGGGTGTCCTGCCCACGATACATAAAATACTCGGCTATAGTGCAGGCTGCGTATGCACTGATATATTTGACAGCGGCAGGTGCGTATGCTGGTGCCGCAACGACGATTGTATAATCGCTGGCTCCCAGCTCACGCAGTTTCTTCAGCGTTCTTGCAATGCTCGATGATTTCTGCCCGATAGCAGCATATACGCAGATGACATTTTTACCCTTCTGGTTTATTATGGTGTCTATTGCTATGGCGGTTTTCCCTGTGCTCCTGTCGCCGATTATAAGCTCACGTTGTCCTCTTCCGATGGGTATGAGAGCGTCTATCACCTTTATCCCTGTTTCAAGTGGCACCGATACTGGCTGTCTATCCACTATACCAGGTGCTTTCATCTCTATTGGGCGGCGCTGTTTTGCATTTATCGGTCCCTTTCCATCGACAGGTGTGCCTAAGGGGTTTATGACCCTCCCGAGCAGTTCCTCTCCCACGGGGACCGAGGCAAGTATTCCGAGAGCATCTACCCAATCGCCCTCCTTGACGATGCTTTCCTGGGAAAAAATCATTATCCCTATCTTCTCTTTATCGAGTGAGAACGCCATTCCGAGGTGTCCTGTGCCGAATTGGACGAGTTCGCCATTTTCGAGGTGTTCCAATCCCTTAAGCCATGCGACTCCATCGCCGACGGATACCACTTCACCCAGCTCACGCTCCTCGATAACAGCTGCCCCGGAGAGGATGCTTCTTTTTGCCGTTGAGATGAAGCTCTTCAGTGTCTCGATGGGGTTCACATCATCTGATATATAGAGCTCTTCCGAGAGAAGCTGAGACTTTATGCTGTTCAGTTTTCGCTTGAAGCTGGCATCGTATATCTTGTAGCCTATCCTTGCCACTATCCCGCCTGCGAGCCGACTGTTCAGGAC
>NATO01000084.1 GCA_002085385.1 candidate division Zixibacteria bacterium 4484_93 | reverse complement strand
AGCATTCCAGAGGTTATCTCGCAGATACTGGTGAACCGCGGGCTTAAAACAAGAGAGGAGATAAAAGAGTTCTTTTACCCATCATTGGATAAACTCACCGACCCGTTTCTTTTGCCCGATATGCCTAAAGCAGTGGACAGGATCCTTGTCGCCCTTCGCAACCGTGAGAAAATTGTCATCTTCGGCGATTACGATGTCGATGGTATCACATCCACCGTGCTTCTGTACTCTGCTCTCCTGAGCCTCGGAGCAGACATCGAATGGTACCTCCCCGACAGGCAAATCGAAGGGTATGGTCTTTCCAAATTAGCCATAGATGAGGCAAAAAGCAAGGGGATATCTCTTATTATCACGGTCGACTGCGGGATAACCGGAGTCGAAGAGATAGAGTATGCTAAAAGCCTCGGGATAGACACGATAGTCACCGACCATCACGAGATGGGCAAAAAACTCCCCGATGCAGTTGCCATCGTCGACCCGAGGCTCGGTGGACCGGATGCCACAAAAGAGCTGGCAGGGGTGGGAGTTGCGTTCAAGCTCGCCTCCGCCCTGCTTGAAACAATCGGTGAGGATAAACAAAAGCTCTATCAGTATCTCGACCTTGTGGGGCTCGGCACCATTGCCGATATCGTTCCCTTAACGAGGGAAAACCGTATCCTCGTTAAGTTCGGGCTCAATGCGATAGAAAAGACCGAAAGAGCTGGCTTGAGAGCCCTTATGATGTCAGCAGGCTTGTGGGGAAAAGGGTTATCCTCCTGGCATATCGTCTTTGGACTTGCACCAAGAATAAATGCAGTCGGCAGAATAGGCGATTCAGCCCTTGCCCTAAACCTCCTCCTGACCGATGATTTCCGGGAGGCAAAGAGGCTCGCCAATGTGATTGAGGAACAGAACAGGAAACGCAAGGAGTTAGATGCGGCAATATTCGAGGAAGCAGACCGTATGGTGAAGGAACAGGTCGACCTCTCCAAGGAAAAGGCTATCGTGCTTGCATCGGATAGATGGCATATAGGGGTCATTGGCATCGTGGCATCACGCCTCGCCGAACGCTACAACCGTCCGACCGTTCTCATCTCGACCCAGGATGGCGAGGGCAAAGGCTCTGCCAGAAGTATCCAGAACTTCCACCTGCTAAACGCCATCAAGAGCAGCTCACAATACCTTCTCAAGTATGGTGGACACAAATATGCAGCCGGCTTGAGCATAGATATAGACAAGATAAATAGCTTCAAGAAGGAGTTCGTCCGGTACGCCACGGAGAACCTACGGGATGAGGATATGGTCCCTGTTCTCCCCATCGATGCAACACTTACTTCGGACGAGATAACAGAGGAGCTGGTGGAGTGGTTGGAGTTGTTCGCTCCTTACGGTCCAGACAATATGAGACCTGTGTTCCTGTTGGAAAATACGAGACTATATGGAACGCCCCGGATTGTTGGGAAAGGACACCTCAGAATGCGTATCCACAACTACCATCAACCCCTAAATGTCATCGGATTCAACCTCGGGAGCTACTACCCCGAGATAGCGGCGGGAACAAAATCGCTTCATCTGGCTTTCATCCTCGAACACGAGACTTATCAGGGTAGACGCTCAATTCAGCTCCGGCTCAGGGACCTGAAGCTCGGTGACTGGAGGAGGCAGGCTTGATTCTCGTCTTCACAGGGAAAGGCAAAGGGAAGACAACTGCTGCACTCGGATGCGCCATCAGGGCAAAAGGACGGAATAAAAAGGTTGTTCTCATCCAATTCCTGAAAGGCTCAAACACAGGCGAGCTCTCGCTTATACGGGAACTCAACCTCTTCCCGATATATCGCTTCGGAACAGAAAATTTCTTCTACCCCGAATCCCCTGACCAAAAAATTGTTGACCTTGTTAAAAAAGGGATTAAATTTGCTCTAAAACTCGTCTCCTCCGGGGAGTTCGACATCCTTATACTCGACGAACTGAACCTTGTCTTCCATTGGGGGATAGCAGAACCGGATGAGTTCCTAAGGGCAGTGGAGACTTTCCCTGAGGAAAAGCATATAATTATAACAGGGCGATGCGCCCCGGAAAGCATTATCAAACGGGCAGACCTGGTGACTGAAATGAGGGAAGTCAAGCATTATTTTACAGGAACAGGGAAACCGGTAGAGGGTTTGGACCTCTGAAATCTTGAAGATAGTGAGGGAAAAATGAAAATCACCAAGACAGGAGAGGCAGGCAGAGAAGAAAAGGGAGATATCTATGTGAAGATTGAGCCCGCCTCCGAGGGAACCGGCTTAAAGATCGACCTGACAAGCTCAGTGGAGAGGCTTTACGGAGAGAGAATAAGACAGACCATACTGGATGTTCTTGAGGAGTTCGGTGTTGAAGATGCCCATGTGACAGCTATCGACCACGGGGCGTTGGACTTTGTCATTCGAGCACGGGTCGAGGCGGTTCTTACCTACTATTCAAGGGAGGAAGTCTCAATATGAGAAGCGATAAAAACAGGCTCCGACGCTCGAGGCTATATATTCCGGGAAACAAGCCTTCTCTTATGTATAACGCCTGGCTGTACAAGGCAGATTGCCTGATACTCGACCTTGAAGATGCCGTTGCCCCATCGGAAAAGGACGCTGCAAGGATACTGGTAAAGTATGCAATAAAGAACCTCGACTGGGGCAACTCTGAGCTTATTGTCAGGGTTAACCCACTCTACACCGACTTTGGCAGGGAGGACATAAGAGTTATAGCCCCGATGGCTCCAAATGTAATACTTATCCCAAAATGCGAGTCTGCCCGCGATGTCAGTGCGGTGGAGGAACTCGTGACCGACTACGCCAGGCGTCAGGGAGTATACGAGGAGATATACCTTATGCCACTGATTGAAACAGCAAAAGGGGTGCTAAACGCATACGAGATAGCATCCGCTTCGCCGAACATTTGCGCCATCACATTTGGAGCAGAGGATTTCACGAAGGATATGGGCATCTCTCGCACCAGAGAAGGAAAAGAAACATTCATTGCCCGCTCCATTGTCGCTATGGCAGCAAAAGCCGCCAGGGTCCAGGCACTCGATACCGTCTTCTCCGATATAAACGACATAGAGGGGCTTGTCGAATCCGCAAAAGAAGCAAAACTGCTCGGCTTCGACGGCAAAGGGCTCATACACCCATCCCAGATAGAACCTGTGCATAAGGTCTTTACACCGACAGAAGAGGAGATAGAATACGCAGGCAAGGTCGTTGCTGCATACGAGGCAGCAAAATCGGAAGGGAAAGGCGTCGTCGCACTCGGCAGCAAGATGATAGACAAACCCGTTGTCGATAGAGCAATCCATACAATCGAGTGTGCAAAGCAACTCGGGCTTATAAAAGAAGAGGAAGAGTAAATGGAATACCGGAAGAATGCCGTTGGAAGGCTCATACCAAAGGAAATCGAGGGAAGAAAACTTGTCCCGTTCAAGGGAGCGTTCGCTTACAGGAAAAGAGGACACAAAGCCTCTCCACCGATATCCTACTCCGAGCCAGGTGAAAAGAAACTCTGTAAAAGCCTTAAGGATGCCATACTGGCAGCAGGCTTGAAGGACGGAATGACTATCTCGTTCCACCATCACCTGCGAAACGGCGACGGTGTGGTAAATATGGTATTAGATACCATCGCAGATATGGGAATAAAAGGGCTAACACTTGCTCCATCGGCTCTGTTTCCTGTCCATTCTCCGGTAATCGAACACATCAAAAACGGTGTTGTAAGGAATATCCAGGGAAGTATGAACGGGCCAGTCGGGGAGTTTGTTTCCTACGGTGGACTACCGACAACTGCAATTTTGAGAAGCCACGGTGGGCGGGTTCGAGCCATCGAGGATGGAACCCTCCACATAGATGTCGCATTCATTGCCGCATCGTCGGCAGACGAACACGGGAACCTGAATGGGGTGTATGGAAAATCCCAGTTCGGACCACTGGCTTACGCTATGGCTGATGCTATGTACGCCGACAAATCTATCGCCATAACAGATACACTCCTCCCCTATCCTAACCTGCCGATATCCATCCCCGCTATATATGTGGATTATGTCGTCGTCGTCGACTCAATCGGGGACCCATCGGGGATAGTCTCCGGAACTACACGAATAACCCGCAGTCCAACAAGACTCCTGATTGCAAAATATGCTGCACAATTCATCAGGGAATCAGGACTGCTCAAGGATGGTTTCTCCTTCCAGACCGGAGCAGGTGGAATATCGCTCGCCATCACGAAGTTCCTGGGCGAGATAATGGAGAAGGAAGGTATCAAGGGAAGTTTCATAAACGGTGGTGTCACGAGGTTTGCCGTTGAACTTTTTCATAAGGGGATAGTTCATTCTCTATTCGATGGACAGGTGTTCGATACCGAAAGCATCGACTCATTCCGGGATGACACAAGACACTCGGAAACAAGTATGTCGCAGTATGCCAACATACATAGCAAAGGCTGCCTCGTTAACAGGCAGGATGTCGGATTTCTGGGCGCAACGGAGGTCGATACCAATTTCAATGTCAATGTGAACACCCACTCGGACGGAATGCTTCTCCACGGGATAGGCGGGCATCCAGATGTGGCAGCAGGAGCAAAACTATCGATGATAGTAATACCGTCGTTCAGAAACAGGATACCTGTGATAAGGGAATCTGTCACTACGGTGACTGCTCCAGGAGAAACCATAGATGTGGTGGTAACCGAGCGCGGAATTGCAATAAACCCAAGGCGAGATGACCTCATTGAGCGTATGAAGGGGTCATCCCTTCCGATAAAGCCAATAGAAGAGCTAAAGGATGAGGTAGAGAATATCTGTGGCAAGCCAGCACCACCAAGGCTCAAGGATAGGATAATTGCACTCATCGAATACAGAGACGGCACATATATCGATGTCGTCAGGGAGGTGGAGAGATAATGGCAAGGCTGAGCGTCAACATCGACCATATAGCAACCCTCCGCGAGGCAAGAGGAAATGTCCCGTATCCGGAGCCTGTGTTTGCAGTAGGTATAATCGAGTCGGCAGGAGCAGATGGAATAACTGTTCATCTCCGCGGAGACAGACGCCATATTCAGGAAAGAGACCTAATGCTTCTACGCCAGGTGGTATCCACCCATCTGACCTTAGAGATTGCTCCAAACGATGATGTGCTTAACATAGCAAAGAAGGTGAAACCTGATATGGTAACACTTGTTCCGGAGTCGTCATCGGAGAAGACAACAACAGGCGGATTGAACCTGCTCGACAGGCCCAAGTACATCGAGAATGCAGTAACCCAGCTCCAGCACTCGGATATTGTAGTATCTGCTTTCGTCGAGCCCGACCCGGAGATGATAAAGGCAGCAGCAGAACTCGGCTTCGATTTCGTCGAGATAAATACAAAATCGTATGTGGAGGCTAAAAACCTATTAGATGAGCTTGACCAGTATCGCCAGATTGAGAAGATGGCAGCCTATGCCAACAAGCTCCGTCTCGGTGTGAATGTCGGGCATGGTCTAAGCTACCAGAATGTTCGTAACCTCGCCAGGTTGAAAACCATCGAGGAGTTCTCCATCGGGCATTCCATCATCGCAAGAGCGGTATTCATTGGACTTTATCAGGCAGTCAAGGATATGCTGAAGATTATCCGCAACCCTGAACCCTGATGGAACAGCCTCTGACAGTATCCGAGCTTGCCGAACTTATCAAGTTCAATATCGAGGGATTATTCCCGACCGGGCTATGGGTGACAGGAGAGATACGGGAATGGAAACCACATTCATCTGGGCACATATACTTCACACTCATTGACAGGAAAACCAGAATAGCCTGTATTATCTGGCGCTCAGCAGCCGCAACCCTCGACCTCTCCGACATCGAGGATGGAATGCAGGTCGAGCTTTTCGCAAGGTTGACAACATACCCACGCCAGAGCCAGTATCAACTCATCGTCTCAAGACTGCTACCAAAAGGTGTCGGCGAGAGGGCAATTCTCTTCAAGAGACTCAAGGAGAAACTGGAAAAGGAGGGGCTATTTAACCCGGAATTTAAGAAGCCTATTCCGACCTTCCCCGAGCTGATTGGTGTTGTCACCTCACCGACAGGCGCCGCAATAAGAGACATCATCAATGTTGCGACGAGACGAGCACCTTATATAACGATAATCCTCCGTCCGACACTCGTCCAGGGAAAGGAAGCCGCCGGAGACATCGCCCAAGGGAAGAGAGAACTGGACGAGTACGGGGGTATAGACCTTCTAATAGTCGGCAGAGGTGGTGGCAGCGAGGAGGACCTGTGGTGTTTCAACGAGGAAATAGTCGCCAGGGCAATTTTCTCCTGCAAGATACCAGTTATATCC
>NATO01000083.1 GCA_002085385.1 candidate division Zixibacteria bacterium 4484_93 | reverse complement strand
TTCTCGTGTATGTCCGCCCATCGGAACCGGGACCGGAAAGAAGAGGCGCCACAGTCGACGGACTGGTAGGATAACTGCCTATCGGATGCTCAACCCGCCCATACATCCTGACACCTGCTCCGAGCCTGAAAAGGGCAACCCCGCTCGAGGCTGTGGTGCCCCAAGTATCAAAATATAGATGGTCATCGTATTCAGCAGCAAGTATAACATCTGCTCCATCAACACGCCGACCCGCCCCGTCTAAAACATACACCTTTATGTCACAGGTGTCGTGGGAATAATTGTATGTTACATTCTCCGTGTAGCCATCCGAGCGAGGGGCATAGACAGATGCAAACACCTTCCCCCAGCCGTCCTCATACACAAAATAGTCATCGACATAGGTGTTGACAGGTTCCCACTGGTGCCAGCCGATACCAGCATAGAATTCGTTCCAGACATGGTCTGTGGAGATTGCCTCCGCCCCCCGACTCGGAATGAGTGCAGTTCTCGCCGCAGCAACGGTGAAATCCTCATGCTCACCACAGCGACCCATATGAAGCGTATATATCCTCAACGGCTGATGAGGTCTCTCCGACCCAGAATCAAACTCGAGGACATCCTGAACAAACTGCGTGACCGCCCCAACTGCACCGTTGCCATCGATTGTATTGTGTAGCCCCGCCCACAGGACATCTATCGTATCGAGATACTCACACAGGGGTGAATAGCCTGCATCCGACTCGCTCCAGAGGAAGCTCCGCCACCAGGCACCGAATGGAGGTTCGTTGTAGCCTGCAAACGGGTCGCTGGCAAGCGAGACAAACCTGTCGAGATACATCGGTGTCTCATCGGTTATCTTCGGATGAACAACATACCAGTAATAGATATCCCTCGGAATCTCGACCCAGGATGTATCATCATCGGAGGCTATCCGATACCGAGCGGTAGTATAGTCCTCATACTCGACCAGCTCGACATAGTTAAGCAGGCTCGCCTGATAATAAATATCCTCTGCATTCTCAAGAAGGAGCCCAGGGGAGAGATAACTGCAGGAGAGTATCTCGGCAGGCATCCTTGCAACAGAGAAGGCAATCTCATCGACATACGGCGAATCAGCCTCGAGGATAACCTCAGCGAACATATCCTGAAATATTTCGTTCATCCGTGAGAATGTTATCGTCAAATCCTGCCGAAGCCAGCCGGGAGAATGCTCTATCGCATTGCGAGCAGGCTCTGTCAGATACGGTTCGGGTGAACATTCAGCAAGCGACCTATCCAAAATATCGGCAAGAATAGAGTATGTCGAGCCAGGAGGAACAACAATATGGGCAGATACCGAATCTGCAAGCTCCCAGCGAAGAGATTTGTAAAACATCTCAGGATGAATTGCCATCTGTGGCTTGTAAGTGCAAAAAGCAGGTTCCCACTCCACAGAAACGGGCGGAGAAAAATTTTTTGTCGTTACCCCATCCCCAGCAAAAACTGGTGAACAGAGAACAACTAAAACAAAAACCAGGATTATATACCTCATATCTACCACCTCCCAATTTTTTACAATAATAAAGGAATTTACTCTCGAAAGTCAATACAATATTTAGTGGAGAGTTTTTAATTGACAAACCGTCCAAATTTGATTTATTTCCTTAAAGACATCGTTAGATAAATACAACCCCTAAAGGAGGCAAAATGTCCCATAAGTTCCAATCCATTCTGCTCGATGCCCTGATAATTGTTCTGGGTATAGGTGTTATTGCAGCACTCCTCATTCCGAAGGCACGTCAGGAGAAAACAGAGTTCTTGGAGAAAGAGACCCGAGCAAGGATGAAACTCTTGTCCGAGGCTGAGCTAAGGTACTTCTCTACGGGAGGTATTCCACCGAGTAAAGCGGACACAACCAGCGATACGACAACAACCGAGCCGATTGTTCATCCCCACCTGTATACCACGAGCTTCGATTCGTTGAAACCGTTCCTGCCGGAGAAGTTCCAACCTGTCTCTCCAAAGGATAGCACCGAATTCATTATCTTTGCCAGAGACTCGTCATATTTCATCATCGTCGACCCGAACGGATATGGTGCTGTTGTCAACGGACAAGCCTCCTGGGAAAAGTAATGGTATGAAAAAAACCGATGTCAGCGGCACAAGGCAGAAGAAACCAGCAGCGAAGATAAAGAATAGGACACTCGGTATTGCCCTATTTGAGAATGTAGTGAAGGTTGTAGAGCTTGGCTTCACTATGGAAGAGATTCTGCTGTTGAACAGGGTTCGGGGAGAGTTCTCAGGCGGTATGCTCCGCAGGGGAGTTATTACAAAGGTGGAGCAGCTTGGCGATTACACGATGGACCTCATAACTGAAGCGGGAATAAAAACATCTGCAGGATATATCAATATCCCGGACCAGTTCACCATCATAAAGGAGATTGCCATTCCACCGGAACTGCCGGAAACTGTCCCCGACTGGATAAACTGGGAGCTATCACACTATCTGATAAAGCCTATCAAAAAGTATGCGGTTTCCTGGTTCTCGATAAGCGACAAATCCATCTATGGAGCAGCAGTTCCAAAGAACATCGTATCCCAAAGGATAGAACTGCTTCAACTTGCAGGGGTGTCCCCCAGAGGTGTGGAGCCATCCGTTATTGCTATGCACAACGCATTTGCCTATTTCAACAGGAAACATTCAAAGAATCTTCTAATGCTGGTAATAGACGAGCAGTTCACATCGATTTCTATTGTGCTTGGCGGGAGGTTCAAATATATCGGGCATTTCTTCATCAAAACCACGAGCAACAACGATTATCTTAAGGGATTTTCGACGGTCTTCACCGTTATCACAAAGAGCCTTGGGTTCTCCCCGACCAAGCACAAATTCGAGGAGCTTCTTGTAACCGGAAAGGTTGGTGCAGCATCACAGTTCGGGAAGCTGCTCTCTGCCGCAATAAACATCCCACCGGTGGAGCTTGGCACTGTTGCAAATCGGCTGGGATACGAGGAGAGTGACATCGACGAATGGCTTGTCCCTATCGGACTTGCACTCGAGGGAACCGAATGAACGACATCATCAAATTCAACTTCTGGACACCACCACCCGAGATAAAAAAACCGAAAAAGGAACTACCATTTAAGCCTATATATCTGATTATCCCTGTGGCTGTTGCAATAGCACTATTCGGTGGATTATACCTTGTCGCACCGAAGATAAAGGAAATGATAAAGAGTCCAGAAACAGAGGTTGCAAAAGTTGATACAACAACCCAGGCTCCAGCTGCACCCGCGGAAACAACTGCCGAGACTATACCTGCTCCTGTGGAGACCACAGCACAGATTACACCCACTCCAGTCGAGACGACGCAAGCCCCCACAGAGCCACCGGTGGTGAGCAGCTCTCCAATTAAAACCCTATACGAGAGAAGGGCTACACTGCTCGGATACCTGAAGGCTCTGGATAGCATCCCGCTATCCTTCAACCGACTGTGTTTCAATATAGAAGCCCCTGCACTGTATCTCGAGGGCTCAACCGCAGACACAACGGGTGGCTACCTGAAAGGGTTGCCACTTTCACCCATCGAGGAGAAGAGAACAAAAGCCGGAACAGATTTTATCCTTATATCGAAGCAGATTGCACCGTTATACGAGGTCCCAAGCACGGTGGCTCTCCAGGATGGAGTGGTGCCAGAATACCTCATCGATAACTTCACCCAATCTCTCAGAGAAGAGGCAAAAAAGCTTGGCGTCGAGATTCTGTCATTCCCGAAATACAGGGAGGAGAAAACCCCTCTGGGAAAGAAACTTTCATTCGTCATCCGTGGAACGGGAAAGCCCGATGCAATTATCCAGTTCATTAGAGAGCTCGACAAGAGCGAGAAGCTCATCGAGGTAGAAGGGTTCGGGATAGGAAAAGAGGGTAAAAGCTTTAGCTTCACCATCAGCCTCGCCGTGTATTCTGTATAATTATGAGAGAACTCGTTCTTATTCTGCTCCTTTTGCCTGTATCACTTTGCGGGCAAACAGGGTTCTCCGGCAAAAGCTCACTTGCGAACTCATCAGTAGGGGCAAGCTGGGACTACTCATCGGCTTTCTACAACCCAGCAGGTATGGGACCGGCAAAGAGAAGCTTTGTCATCGCAGACTACAGCAGGCTGTATCTGGGTGCAAAAACAGATATTTACCAGCAGAGTGTCGCCGGGTTCTCCCACCTCTTCCCGCATTCCATCGGGGCGTCCTTCTCTGTCCTTGGAAATGAAATGCAACAGGAAAAGATATTCTCTCTGTCCGCATCGACGAGGCTACTTTCACCGAAAACAATCGAGGCAGATGAGGCTCGCTGGGGAACATTCGCCGGGGTGAGAATAAAATACCTTATGGAGGACTACATCAAGGAGAAGTTCCATCTGGAGAACCCTGATGACCCGCTATTTTTGAAATATGGCTACTCAAGAGGGACATTCTCACTCGACCTCGGGGTAATCTTCAGGAAGAGGAACCTCTGCATTGGGGCTTTCTTAAAGGACGCTAACCAGCCAAGCATAGCACTATCCGATGAGGTAAAAAACCCTGTCCCGCTCGAAGCTAACCTCGGCGCAAGCTTCGATATACACGACTTGGCAAGAATATACACAAATATCGACTACTTAAACGACCCCAACCTACCAGCAGATGAGCGGATAAACCCCGCAGTCGGGGTAGAGACATATTTCTTAAATAGGAAACTCGCAGCCAGAGGTGGTATAAACAGGTTATTCGGTGGGCTGGGAGCAACATATTTTACAGCGAGAGACAGGGGTGGAATATTTGTCGAATATAGCCTCATAATTCCATTTTCAATAGGAACAACTCACAGGATAAGCATAGGATACCGATTCCGAAAGCCACTCCCCCGATACCCAAACATAAAAATTATCGACATCAGGGCAAAATCTGAAAAACCGATAACCAGGCAACCGATGCCGTTCGAGATAACTCTCGAGAACAACGGGAAAAAGGATGTAGGTGCATTCGAGATAGAGCTCTTACTCCCTGATACGACGATAAAAGAGAAGCTCCCTGGACTGAAAGAGGGAGAAAAGAAAACCCACAGGTTTGAGTTTGTGCCAGAAAATTCAGGCGACATAGAACTGACCGCCACAGCGGACCCGGATAACGAGAAACTTGAGATATACAAAGATGACAACTCAAAGACAGCAAGGTTTCACATATATCCGAGACCAACTGTTTCGATTACGGCGGAAAAGCCTGTTCTGAAGCTGACACAGGTCGCATCAATTATCGAGGATGAGCCGATTGTCCCGCTCCTGTTCTTCAAAAGCGGAAAAGAGCTATTACTCCCACCACCCGAAGATGCACAGATAGACCACTCAGAAAGGACTATCAAGATTATAGGCGAACGGCTCACAAGAAATCCTGATGTAAAACTCCTGATTACAGGCTTCTACGATACCATAGGTGATAGCATCAGAGATAAGGCAGAGGGCGAGAAACTGGCATACAAACGTGCGGAGCTTGCTCGCAAGAAGTTTATCGAGCAATTCCCGAAGATAGAAGAACAGATAATCGTTGCGGACACATCGTCATACAAGCCGTGGGAAAGGCGCGTCGAGAAGCAGAACTTTGAAGGGACAAGAAAGGGCAAGCGCCTTGTGGCAGAGGAGAATCGAAGGGTGGAACTAAAACTCCTGCCACCCGAGATTACCCTCATTCCTCCACTCACAGAGGATAAGCTAAATGAGCTATCCAACATACTCTCACGGAACCCGAACATCGAACTGGAGATAACAGCAAGAGGGAACTATCCGACGATCGACCTTGTGGACTCGCTACTCTTTTTTGCAGAGGAGTTCCGCAAGAGCCTCCCTGAAGAGATTGCAAGTAGGGCTTACATAAGAGGAGAAAGGGCAGTCGGAGAACCGCTCAATATATCGCTTAAGCTGACCGCCGATGGGATATTCTACAACCCGCCCAAGAGGAAAAAACTGCGCAAGGATTTCGAGGTCGACCCGGAGTTTAATCGTGTCAGCCTCCAGACAAAATTTGAAGGTGAGCTGAAACCAGAAAAATTTAATGTAACAATAGTAGACAATCAGGGAAACAGTATCACCAAACTTGCAAGCGGAAAGAAGCCCGGGAGAAGTTTCTCCTGGGACTGGAAACTACCTGATGGGAGCTTTGCCGACCCCGAGCGAACCTATTTCGCCATTTTGAGCGCTACCGACGAGGCAGGACAGACAGCGGTAGATACAGCAGAAGCTCTCCATGTGGAGATAAAAAACCGTGAGGAGTTAAGCGAGCGGTTTATCCTCGTGCAGTTTATCTTCGGGGGAACAAAGAGTGAGGCAGAATACAACGATGC
>NATO01000082.1 GCA_002085385.1 candidate division Zixibacteria bacterium 4484_93 | reverse complement strand
TTTTGCTGCAAGGACAATTATAAAGACAGCAACGGCGACACCGAGCGCCGCATCGAGGAAGTAAAGAGAGGGGAAAAGCTCCATAATCAGTATACCAACGAGTATCACAAGGGAGGATATACTGTCTGTCCTGTGATGCCAGGCGTTTGCTACCACAGGAAGGGAGGACTGTTTTTTACCCACGCGAAGCGTGGAATGATAAAGCATCTCCTTGGCAACAATGGATACAACGAGTGGAAATATCACCCACCAGGATGGTAAATGCCTCTCTTTTGAGAAGAAACCACCGATTGAACCTTTTGCAATTCTGATGGCAACTGCTGCGATTGCCACCGCTATAAAGAGTTCGGCGAGGTTCTCAATCTTTTTGTGTCCGTAGCGATGGTTGGCATCCGGTGGGCGAGAACTTACCTTGAGGCTCCAGAGCACTACAATATCGGTTGCGGTGTCTGATAGTGAATGAAAAGCGTCGGCAACGAGAGCAAAGCTCTTACCCAGTATCCCGGCTACAAGTTTCAGGGCAAAAAGTGCAAAGTTGGTGGCCATCCCGATGACGGTTATCCTGGCTTCTCCACCCGAACTATCTTTCATTTAACTCACCGATAATTATCCGTGCCGCCCTCTCGACGGCGCCGGGAGTGCCGAGACGCTCCTTTATAACAGAGAGATGCAAAAGCATTTCTTTCCTGTATCGGATATCGAGCATCCTTTCCATATATAGCGAGAGGTTTTCTGCTGTGAAATTCGCTTGGATAAGCTCGGGTATGACCTTTTTGCCGTAGACGAAGTTGGCGAGCCCGATGAACCGAATGTCGGAGAGTGCTCGAACGAGATGATATGTCAACCAGCTCGTGCGATACACGATTATCATAGCCGTTCCGAGGACAGCACATTCGAGTGTTGCACTGCCGGATGAAACGACGGCAAATTCGGAGTACTTTACAACATCCCAGACAAACCTATCGACAACCGTTGCAATGGAGGAAAGCTTCGCTTTTTCTATCGCCTCTGTGTATATCTGTTTCGGGATATGCGGTGCTCTGGCGATGACAATCTGGAAATCCTTATCCCTGTTGAAGAGCGAAAATGCCGACATCATCAGGGGAAGATGTCTTGTAACCTCCTGTTGCCTCGAGCCGGGCAGAATGGCAACATATCTACCCTGCAGATTGAATCTTTTCCTGAACTCATCCTCGGAGAGATGCGGTTTGACAAAATCCAGAAACGGATGCCCGACAAATTCCACAGGGACACCTGCCCCGCGGTAGAGCGGCTCCTCGAACGGAAGCACCACGAGCATCTTTTTCACCAGACGCTTGATTTTCTTTATCCGCCGTCTTCCCCAAGCCCAAACCTGCGGCGAGATATAGTAGATAACAGGGATACCCCTTTTCTTTAGAGCCTTCGCAAGTGAGAGATTAAAGCCCGGGTAGTCGATTAGCACGGCAGCGGATACCCTCCGTGAGTCGACAAGCTTCAGAAGCTGTTTTTTTACCCGAAGGATGTATGGTAGATGCCGAACCACCTCGGCGAAGCCCATAAATGCAAGATTGGATACATCTTCTATTATCTCCACGCCGGCAGATGCCATATTGTCACCACCGAGACCGAAGAAGTTGACCTCGGGTGTTCTTTCCTTTATCTTCTGGACGAGGTGTCCACCCTGAAGGTCGCCTGACGGCTCACCGGCAACTATGAGAACAGATTTCATAGCTTTGGTCTCTGGATGTTCGAGATAATCTCAAAGGATATTTTAAGGGAGCGTAAAGCCTCACGCCCGGAAACCGCAGGTTTTTTACCTGTTTCCACTGCCGCCACAAAATCCCGTATCTCCTCTAACAGCGGATTGACATCATCTGGCACCGGCAGATTGGAGACAAATATCTTTCTGTTCGTCTTGCCGAATGGAATGGAATGGCATTCGACGCCGGGTGATGATATATCGCGAAGCGAGGCAAGATTTACGCTTCTTTTCGCCAGGTCGAGTGAAAGATAGGATTCACTCTGGAAGATATGGAGTTTTCGGGTAGGCTTGAGGGAAACACGGCTCGCGGTTAGCTTTGCAATCCTGTCGCCGGTGAAGAAAAGTGTTGCCGATGATATGTCATCCTTCTCATAGACGACATTTACCCCGTATGATGAGACAGAGAGCGGCTCACAGCCGAATATATCGAGTGCGAGGTCGATGTCGTGTATCATCAAATCGAGTATCACCGAAACATCTGTTCCCCGTTCGGATGGTGGGGTCAGACGCTCCGACTCCATATAAGCAGGCTCTTTAATGAACGGCTTTGCAGACCTGTATGCCGGATTGAACCGCTCGGTGTAGCCGAGAGCGAGAACAAGATTGCAAGATTCTGCCTTTTCGACGAGATGCACTGCTTTCTCATAGGAGTCGGTAAGCGGTTTCTCCATAAGGATATGCTTGCCTGCCCGGACTGCCGCCATCCCGATGTCGAAATGTGTTCCTGTCGGTGTGGCGATGATGACGGCATCGACATCGGATAGAAGGGTGTCGAGCGACTCGTATGCGGAAACACCCAGTCTTCGGGCGACATCATTGCATCTGTGGGTATCTATATCGAATACACCGGCAAGCTCGGCGAAGTTCGAGCCCTTGACAAGACTTGCGTGGAACCATCCAAGATGGCCAACACCGACAACGGCGAGTCTGAGCATTCTATATCTCTTCTAATCCCCACAAAGGCACAGGTTTGAGGGGATTATACCGTCATAATCTCCTTTTCTTTGTGTTTGAGAATCTCCTCCACCTTGCCTGTGTATTTGTCGGTCAACTCCTGGACCTTCTTCAGGATAAGCGTTTCCTCATCCTCGCTTATATCTTTTGATTTCTTGGCGGATATTGCCTTATCATTCGTATCCCTGCGGATATTGCGGACTTCGGTCTTTGCCTCCTCTGCCATCTTCTTGACGAGTTTCACGAGGTCGCGCCTTCGCTCCTCGTTCAAGGGGGGGATAGTGATTCTCACGACATTCCCATCGTTGGATGGCACAAGCCCGAGGTCAGATTTCAGGATTGCCCTCTCTATTCCGGGCAGAACGCTCTTGTCCCACGGGTGAACGACGATGAGCCTCGGTTCGGGTGTGCCGATGTTAGCGACCTGCTTGAGAGGTGTCGATCTGCCGTAATACTCTACCTTTATGCTGTCCAAAAGAGCCGGGGTCGCCTTTCCTGTGCGGAGCCTGGCGACTTCGGTGGAGAAACTGTCGACTGCCTTCTTCATCCTGCTCTCACACTCCTTGAGAATCCTCTCTAACATACTTACTTCCCTCCTTATGATATTGTTGTTCCGATGGTCTTGCCCCTGACGACCTCGATTAGGTTCCCCGGCTTACTGAAGTTGAAAACGACTATCGGAATAGAGTTCTCCATACACATTGAGACAGCGGTCGAGTCCATAACCCTCAGATTGCTGGATAGGACATCCCTGTATGGTAGTTTTTTGTAGAATGTTGCGTTCGGGTTTTTCTCAGGGTCGTCGGAGAAGACGCCATCCACCCTCGTTGCCTTGAGTAAGACATCGGCAGATACCTCCGCTGCCTTCAGTGCTGCTGCCGTGTCTGTGGTGAAGAAAGGTTTCCCTGTGCCACCTGCAAAGATGACAATTCTTCCCTTCTCGAGGTGCCTGATAGCCCTTCTCCTGATGTATGGTTCGGCAAGTTGCGGGACTTCGACCTCGGAGAGGACACGGGTGTCAACATCGAATCTCTTTTCGAGCACTGTCTGAAGAGCGAGCGAGTTCATAATAGTTGCAAGCATTCCGATGAAATCGCCGGCGATTCGGTCGATGCCGAGTGAGATGCCGGATAACCCCCTGAAGATATTCCCGCCTCCAACGACCACGCCCAGCTGAACTCCGAGCTGCTTTACCTCAACAAGCTCCTGCGCTATCTCCGTCATGCGCTCCGGCTCTATCCCGAACTCCTTTCCGCCGAGCAGTCCCTCACCGGATATCTTGAGCAGAATACGGTTGTACTTATGCTGTGTTATGTAACCGTCCTCCTATAAAAGTCGAGGGGTTGAGAAACCCCAACCCCATCGGCGATTTCAAGAGGAAAACAAGCCATTTTGTAGATTATCAAATTATTATTCCCCTATCTTGAACCTTGCGAACCTTGAGACTTGGATATTCTCGCCGACCCTGGCAATAAGCTCCATGATAATATCCTTTACCTTTCGGGAGGAGTCCTTGACAAACTCCTGTTCAAGCAAGCAGGCTGTCTCGTAGAATTTCTTAAGCTTTCCCTCGGCAATCTTCTCGGCTATGTTCTCCGGCTTGCCACTTGAGAGCGCCTGCTCGATGTATATCTCCTTTTCCTTTTCGACGACATCCTGCGGCAGCTCCTCGATGGAGACAGCCATCGGGTCGGTAGCCGCTATCTGCATAGCGATATCCTTTCCGAGAGCCTGGAACTCTGCTGTTCTGGCGACGAAATCTGTCTCGCAGTTGAGCTCGACAAGCACTCCGAGTTTCCCGCCCGGATGGATGTAGGAGATAATCTGCCCCTCGTTTGCAGCCCTGTCCAGTTTCTTGGCAGCCTTTGCCGCACCGGTTTTGCGAAGATGCTCCACTGCCTTGTCGATATCGCCTCCCGTTTTGACGAGAGCCTTCTTGCAGTCCATCATACCGGCGCCCGTCATATCGCGGAGTCTCTTTACCAATTTTGCATCTATGTTCATTTTCTACTCCTTCTTCTCTTCTTCTTTGTGTTCAGTTTTCTCCTCCTTCTCTTTTTGTTCCCAGTCGGATGTAGGGGCAGCCATCTGCCTTCCCTCGATGACGGCGTCGGCAATGAGAGCTGTGATGAACCTGATAGATTTCAGGGCATCGTCGTTTGCAGGGATTACAAAGTCCACCGGGTCTGGGTCGGCATTGGTGTCAGTCAAGGCGATGAGCTTGGCGCCCACCCGCTTTATCTCTCTGACAGCGGTCTCTTCCTTCTTCTGGTCGACGAGGAACACAAGGTCGGGAAGCCTCTCCATATCCTTGATACCTCCGAGGTTCCGCTCCAATTTCTCCCGCTCCTTTTCCATTTTGAGGACCTCTTTTTTGGTATAGGACTTGTATTCGCCGGAGATTTTCATCTTCTCCAGCTCTTTCAGCCTCTGGACGCTTGTTCTGATTGTCTTAAAATTTGTCAGCATTCCCCCCAGCCATCTCTCGCAGACATAGAAGACATGCGCACGCTCCGCCTCCTCCCGTATCACATCCTTTGCCTGTTTCTTTGTGCCCACGAAGAGGATGGTTGCATCTTTCTGTGCCGCCTGTCTCGTAACCTCATAGGCGACCTCGAGCATCTGCTTGGTCTTGTAAAGATTGATAATGTGGATACCGCCACGGGAGGTCAGAATGTAAGGCTTCATCTTGGGGTTCCAGCGGCTTGTTTGATGTCCGTAGTGAACGCCTGCGTCGAGGAGTTCCTCGATGGTTAAATCACGCATAAAACACCTCCGGGTTTTTGTCGCCCATTCGCTTCGCCTCCCCCTTAGCCGTTTTTATATCGGACCCGCGGGGAATCCGCGAATGTGATTTATCTCTTCGAGAACTGGAAACGTTTCCGAGCCTTTGGCTGACCGTATTTCTTGCGCTCCACCTCCCTTGCATCCCGGGTTAAAAACCCGTTCTGACGCATAAGCGGTTTGAGCTCGGGATTATGCTTTACCAGTGCTCTCGCGATGGCAAGTCGTAATGCTCCTGCCTGCCCTGACTTACCTCCGCCCAGAAGATTTGCCTTGATATCGAACTTACCCTCGAGTTCCGCAGCGACGAGCGGTTGCTTTATGAGGATGATAAGGCTCTCCCGCCCGAAATAATCCAGCATACCCCTGCCGTTTATATCCTCCTTGCCTGTGCCACCAGGAATGAGCCAGAGTTTGGCAACGGCCTCTTTCCGCTTACCCGTAGCATATACCGGCCTCCGAGATGCCAAAGCAAACCTCCTTAAACCTTTAAATGTCTATCTTCTCAGGCTTCTGCGCCTGATGCGGATGCTTCTTCCCTGTATACACAAACAGATGTCTGGCAAGTTTCCTCCCCAGACGGTTCTTCGGTAGCATCCCGCGGTTCACAACAATCACATAATCACCCGTATCGAGATGCGGTGTGTATATCGGTTTGTTCTTCCCGCGGATGATTTTCGCTATCTGTGTGGCGAGCCTGCCGAGCGTCTTACCGCTCGCATCGACCACATACCAGCGCTTCTGCAAACTGTCAACCTTTGGAATATAAGTCTTCATACCAGCTCCTCCCAAATTCAAACGCCTAATGTATAAAAGATAGCAGCTTTTGTCAAGTAAATTTTTCCTCTTTTTTTGTTGCTTGGTGGTGAAACCTGCGAGCTGATACGCCCTGAGAAGCCCAAAGGGTGAGTGGAAGTTTTCTAAGATTTTTGTAGTTCACTGCTTGACAAATGAAGATAATTTGTATATAATACATTAAAGGTGATAAGATGTTTCTTTCTCACCTTGCTGACTTTGCCATCTGGTATATATCTGTGTGGTGTCGAAATTTCAAAAGAGCGACTGATAAAAAAGTTGCTCCTTCTGAGGAGAGCCAGGCGGGAGATTATAGAATGAGAAAATATTTTGGACTCGCACTCAAGAACACAAGAAAACTTATGAAAATCGCAATAACGCTTTTGGTGTTCTTTGCTTTCACTGATGTTTCTTCTGCTGGCTGGAGAAGAACCTACAGTCGTGGCGGTGAAGATGCGGGTTACTGCGTTATACAGACTGAGGATGGAGGGTATGCCGTGGTGGGCTACTGCGGGGACTCCCTATACACAACCGAGAGATATGTCTACCTTCTAAGAACCGATTCTGATGGCAATTTGCTCTGGAGCCGTGTACTCGGCGATTGGCTTTGTCAGGGTACAGCATACTCGGTTGTAGAAACAGAAGATAGAGGCTTCTTAATAGTTGGGCATGGTGGCCCCTACGACCCGCTTCACCCGTTGCGGGGCACTGCATATGTAATCAGGACAGACTCTCTGGGAGATACATTATGGACCCGGACATACGGTGATGAAGGACTTCCTTACGGAAGTGAAACCTTATATTCTGTGGCAAAGACAGGAGACGGCAGTTTTATAGCAGGAGGGGGAGCATCTGGTGGAGCCTACCTGATTCGTTTAAATTCATCAGGCGATACACTGTGGACTCGCACATATGGTGGAGGAAGGTGCAACTCACTTGTTGTGACATCGAACGGGGATTTCGTCTTCTGTGGCTCTGTCTCACACAGCTCACAGGATATCTATGTGGCTCGCACAGACTCGACAGGCGACCTGCTCTGGTCACGAAGCTATGGCACTGAGGATATCAACGAGGGCGGTTGCGATATCTTGGAACTCGAGAATGGCGATTTTGTGGTTTTAGGAATGATAGACTCGTTTCCTATGGTTCCCGCGCCGATGGATATATACCTTCTTTGCATAGAGGGGTCATCAGGCGATACAGTATGGTCAAAGACCTACGGCGGCTGGAGCAGCTACTATGGATATTCCCTTGTGGGCACCGATGACGGGGGATTTGCCATCTCAGGCTCTGCACCTGGTATTTTTTCATATCTTCTCCGCACAGACTCAACAGGTGATATGCTCTGGTCACGAGACCTTGGGGTAAGAGGTGGTGGTGTGATGGGTAATTGGATGGAGAAATGCTCTGACAAAGGATTCATTATTACCGGGGGAGTTTTTGATTCCCCGACCGACATCAGTGTCTACCTCGTCAAGACCGATTCGCTGGGTTATGTCGACACAACAGCAATCGAGGAGAACATTTCGCATAAGCCCGGGGAAGTAGCAATCTCTGCCTATCCGAACCCATTCAATTCATCCTGCTGTATCACCGTGCCGGAGGGAGCAAAATTAGAAATATACGACTTGCGTGGGAGATTGGTGTATAAAATGCCCACAAGCTTGCCACCGGCAACCCCCTACGAAATAATCTGGCAACCCGACAAATCCCTCGCCTCTGGCGTCTATCTCATCCGAGCAATGACCAGAAACGGCAGGATGATGACAAAGAAACTGGTTTTGCTGAAATAACAGTCTCTGGCATTCCACTAAAAGAAGAATAGTATCGATACGGCAAGCATTCCTGTTAGTGCAAAGAGGGAGTTCCCTGCACCGAGGATTGGCAGAAC
>NATO01000081.1 GCA_002085385.1 candidate division Zixibacteria bacterium 4484_93 | reverse complement strand
ATATCTTCTCAAATCGGCAAGGTCGCTCGAGGGAGCAGGGGCTTTCGCTGTTGTTCTCGAGAAGGTGGAGGCAAATTTCGCGAAGGTTATAACCGATACCCTATTCATCCCAACGATAGGGATAGGTTCCGGTCCATTCTGCGATGGGCAGATTCTCGTTGTGAACGATATACTGGGTATGTTCGACGAGTTCAAGCCACGCTTCGCCAGACAATACGATGATTTCAAGTCACGAATAAAGGATGCCGCCTCACGCTTTGCCAAGGATGTCAGAGAGGGTAAATTCCCTGAGGAGAAGGAGAGCTTCTTCGAGGAAAAAAGATGAGACTTGTCCGCAGGGTAAAGGAAATGCAGTCTATCTCTCGCAGACTCCACGAGGAGAAAAAGAGAGTCGGCTTTGTCCCGACGATGGGCTCTCTCCACGATGGGCATCTCTCACTTATAAGGCTTGCCAGGAAGATGTGCGATACCCTTGTCGTAAGCGTATTTGTTAATCCGACACAGTTTAGCCCGAGCGAGGATTTTACTCGCTATCCAAGAGACATCGAGCGAGATAAAAAACTCTGCGAGTCGGAGGGAACAGATATCCTGTTTGCCCCCGAGACAGACGATATGTATCCAGAGGATTTCTCCACCTATGTCGTTGAGGAGAGACTCTCTTTACCCCTCTGTGGACGCTCCCGTCCAACCCACTTCAGGGGAGTGACGACGGTCGTTACAAAACTCTTCAATATAATCCGCCCTACATTTGCTGTTTTCGGACAGAAAGATGCACAGCAGGCGTTCGTCATCGAGCGGATGGTAAGGGACCTGAATTTCGATATCGAGATTGTTGTTGCTCCAATTGTCAGGGAAAAGGACGGACTTGCTATGAGTTCCAGGAACAGATACCTCTCCCCGAAGGAAAGAGAGGAGGCAACTGCAATCTTCCGCTCACTTTCCGGGGTGAAGCAGATGGTGCGAAAAGGAGAGAGAAAAACTTCCCCGCTCATTAAACTTATAAGGGATGAGATAGCCCGAACCGAAACCGGTCGGCTCGATTATGCCGAGATTGTGGACACGAGAACCCTTTCCCCCGTAGAGGTTATCGAGGATGATGTCCTCGTTGCTGTTGCAGCACAGTTTGGCAGGGCGAGACTTATCGACAATATCATCATCAAAAAAGATGAGTTATGATAGTGAAGCTTGCCCGATATGGAGGCTTTTGTTTTGGGGTCAAGCGGGCTTTCAATATAGTCCTCAGAGCGGCAAAAGAAAACGGTAGGGTATTCACATTCGGTCCTCTGATACACAACCCTCAGGCAGTTTCACTCCTCGAGAAAAAAGCTGTTACTGTTCTATCGAGTGTCGATGAGGTCTCATGCGGCGATGTTGTCGTAATCCGCTCACATGGTGTCTCCCCGGATGTAATAGAAGAGTTGAAATCTCGTGGTGCACTGATTGAAGATGCTACCTGTCCGAGGGTCAAGCGGGTTCAAAGGGTTGTCGAGAAATCGGCAAAGGATGGGTATCTTGTGGTGATTGTCGGTGATAAGGGGCATGCCGAGGTAAAGGGGCTTCTGGGCTATGCGAGAGGGAGGGGTGTTGTTGTCAGTTCCGTTGAGGATGTTTCCTCTCTCCCTACGGATGCTCCGCTTGTTGTAGTCGGTCAGACGACCCTTACGCAGGATTTCTACCAGAAGATAGTTGATGCTATTCGCGAGTGCAATCGGAATGCTCGCGTATATGAGACGCTCTGTCTTTCCACGCAGGAACGGCAGAATGAGGTTCGGGCGCTTGTCAAGGAGGTCGATGCGGTTGTTGTTGTCGGTGGATACAATAGTGCCAATACCCGCAGGCTCTACGAAATAGCGGTCTCATCCGGTAAGCCTACTTTCCACATCGAGACAGCGGATGAGTTATCCGAGCAGGATTTCGAGGGCGTGGAGGTTGTCGGACTTGCAGCAGGTGCATCGACTCCACGCTGGATAATCGAGGGGGTAAAGGAGAGGCTCGAGGGTATAGGGCAGGCTCACATCTCACTCCTCCAGCTTCCGGTGTTCAAGGAGATTGGATTCTTTCTACAGGAAGCGAACATATTCTCCGCTTTGGCTGCATCTGGACTCGCTCTTTTTAGTGCAAGCATCCTCGGTGTAAAGGATATTTTTCTGTTTCCGCTAATCGCTTTTCTGTTTGTTCTTGGAATGCACATTCTCGTTGATATTCACGACTGGCGAGGGTTCGAGATTATGGACCCGGACAAGATGGAGTTCTATGACAGAAATTCTTTTCTTCTTTATCCGCTTTTTATCCTCTCTTTTGCCCTTATGGTTCCGATTTTGCTGCAGGTTGGAGTGCTCCAGTTTATTCTCACATCTTTTGTTGTCCTGCTCGGTGTTGTGTATATCCTCTGGGGGCAGAAACGGTTTCCATTTGTTGGTAAGGATATTGCTCTGGCGCTTGGTTGGGGCTTTGTGATTGCTGTCTTGCCGATTTTTAAGGCTCGTGTCCCCGTTACTATTGCAGTTTTTGTTCTTCTATTTTCCTTTATAGTCTCATTTGTCCGTTCGCTTGCCTTCTCGCTTGTTGAGAGCGAGGCTGATTCGGTTCTTGGCAGGAAAAGCATTCCAAGCCTTTTCGGGAAGAAAATAGCAAGAGGCATTCTTCTGGTATCTGAGATAGTTTTACTTGCTATATTGATTTTTTATGCTTTATTTATAAAAAATGCTTTATTTGTTGCGCAGCTTATTCCTGCTCTGGTGCTTTTCTGGGCGATACGGAGGGTCAAAAAGGCGAGATACTCTGAGCTGCTTGTCAATCTGTCGCTCTTTGGCTTTGGACTGGTTCAACTGATAATAAACTTGTGAGGGGCGTATGAAGAGGATTTCTTTCGTCTTTGGGGTTCATCTTCACCAGCCGGTCGGCAATTTCGACTGGGTGATGGAGGAGGCTGTTTTCCACGCTTATCTCCCTTTTCTGAAGACTGTTGCTCGTCATCCAGAGTTCAGATTTTCACTCCATATATCGGGTCCGCTCTGGGACTACTTTTCCGAGAAGCACAGAGAGATATTCGATATCGTCGGTGAGATGGTAGCCCGTTCACAGGTGGAGCTTGTTGGAGGTGGCTATTATGAGCCGATACTCGCCGTTATCCCGAGGAGGGATGCCCTGGGGCAGCTGAAGATGATGTCCAATTTCCTCGAGAAGAACTTCTCATCCCGTCCGAGGGGTATATGGCTCACCGAGCGTATCTGGGAGCCATTTCTACCCTCTATCCTGTATGAAGCCGGGGTCGAGTATACGGCGGTCGATGACTACCACTTGAAATCCATCGGTATAACCGGCGATGACCTGCTCGGATACTATGTAACCGAGGATGATGCACATCCTGTTGCTATTTTCCCGATATCGGAGGAGTTGAGGTATGCCATTCCGTTCGATGCTCCGGAGAAGACGATTGAGTATCTCTCGTCCCGTGCCAACGACTGGGGAGGCAGAGTTGCTATTATTGCCGATGATGGAGAAAAGTTCGGGCTCTGGCCTGGAACATATGACTGGGTCTACAAAGATGGGTGGCTTGAAAAATTCCTGAAACTGCTCGAGAGCAATCTCTCCTGGATAAACCTCCAGACATTCTCAGAGGTGCTCGACAGCCACCGAAGTTTTGGCAGGGTCTATCTCCCGACTGCATCCTACTTCGAGATGAACGAGTGGACACTCCCTGCCGAGCTTGCATACCGCTTTCATATATTGACGGAGGAGCTGAAGAAAAAAGGCAGATTCGAGGAGGTAAAACCGTTCTTGAAAGGCGGATATTGGAGGAACTTCCTATCGAAATACCCCGAATCTGACAGGATGCATAAACGGATGACAGGGTTATCCTCTCTCCTTCACTCGCTCGAAGGAAAGCTTGACAAAAACAGTTACGAGAAATCGCGACTGTCCCTTTATCGTTCCCAGGTGAACTGTGCTTACTGGCACGGTATATTCGGTGGTTTATATCTCCCACATCTCCGCGATGCGATATTCGAGAACATCCTCGAGGGTGAGCGGCAACTCGTCCCACACCTTCTGGGCGATGCTCCGTATCTTCTGAGGGTGGAGGATATGAATGCAGACAGGGAGGATGAGATTCAGCTTACCGATGGTAGAGTCTCACTCTGGTTTATGCCTCGGTATGGTGGTTCACTGTTCGAGATAGATGCTCTTTTGTCCGATTTCTGCGTAACCAATACGGTAACCCGCCGCCGTGAGGGGTATCATAAGCTCGTTCCACAGACGGAGGAGTCTGCCTACGATGAGAATGAGCACAAGAGTATCCACGAGCTTGTCACGAGCAAGGAACGAAACCTCTATGCTCACCTGTTCTATGACTGGTACACAAGATATTCTCTGCTCGACCATATAATGCCACCCGATGAGACGGTTCTTCGCTTCCGCAACTGCCAGTTCGCAGAACTCGGCGATTTCGTCAATCAGCCGTATGATTTCGATGTAAAGGAGTCCACTTCATCCTGCGAGATTCTGTTTTCACGCAACGGTGGTATATGGCGTGAGGGTAAGAGATACCCGTTTGGTGTGGAAAAGCGTATCAGGTTTACCCCTGGAAAGCCAACAGAGTTTCTCTATACCCTCAAAAACGGTGATACCCCGCAGGATGTAATATTTGGTGTCGAGTTCAACTTTGGCTTGCTTACAAGGGATGACCCTTCGACATACATCCTGTCTGGCAGGTCACTCCGAAGGACGAAACCGTCGGAGCTTGTGGAACTATCAGATGTGCACCAGTTTCGGATAGTTGTTGGAAGCAAGGGGGTTGAGCTCGTCTTCAAGTCGGATGAGCCTGTCAATGTCTGGTCTGTCCCGATAGAGACGGTCTCCATATCAGAGTCCGGTTTCGAGAGGCTCTATCAGGGAAATGCTATCCTATTCCACAGGAGGTTTTCATTTGCTCCCGATGAGCAGAAAGGTTTTAGTTTTGCTATGGAAATAAAGCAAAGGAGTAAAGGTGAAGAGCAGTATAATAAAAGGTAGAACCTGGGTTATAAAGGATGCCTCCGGTCGCTTCATCGACAATATCGATACCGACCAGATTTATCACAACAAGCACCTTGCGGTGACGGATATCGAGCAGATGGGTAAGTTTGCCTTCGGGAATCTTGATGGCTGGGAGGATTTCCCATCGAGGGTGAGGACCGGCGATATACTTATTGTTGGACGCAATTTCGGCTCCGGCTCGTCCCGTCAGCAGGCGGTTGACTGCTTCCGTGCACTCGGAATATCAGCGATTGTTGGCATCTCGTTTGGAGCGATATACTATCGGAATGCGGTGAACTCAGGTTTCCCCGTTCTTGTCGTGCCAGAGCTGACCGAGGAGACGATAGAAACAGGAGAGATTATCGAGATTAATCTTATAACGGGCAGGATGAGAAACATCACAAAGCAACTCGCTCTCCCCGATGCAACAGGTTTCTCCGATGTCCAGAGGCGGATATGGGAAGCTGGTGGTCTTCTAAATTTAAAAACCTTGTGAAAGGAGAAAAAAATGAAACTGTTTGCTCTTGGAACTGCTTTCATCCTCATTTTCTTTTCTTCCCTGTTTGCCCTCGATAATATCTACACTACCAGCACGCCGGACATACTCGGTAATATGGATATGCGACTCGAGCTGACGCCTGATTTCGGCTATTTCACCGGCTATTTTGACTCCGATGGGAAACGCGAGGATTATGGAACGGACACCCTCTCTATGCAGTTTTATCTTCCGCTCAAGGCAAGGCTTGGGATACGAGATATCGCGGAGGCAGGCATTGTTCTGCCGTTTGTTATGAACAAAGAGAAACTCGGGCAGAATTCCCTCACGGGTAGCGGTATATCGGATGTCTGGCTTTACGGCAAGTACAGGGCGATGGTAGACCCTGTGGTATCGTTTCATCTTGCTTTCAAGCTCCCGACTGGCAACGATGAGCCGGAGGAGGATGCTCTCCCTACCGGTGAAGGGCAGGTGGATTTAGACCTCGGCTTCGGATTGAGATATAAACCCGATGTCCCGGGTCCGAAGCCCGATGTCGAACTCATCGCAGGATACAGACTCAAGCTATCCAAGAAAATGCAGTACTCGTAGATGATAATACCCGGGAGGATTCGAGAAAATCGATAGCGAAGATGGGTGTGAGTGCAAAGGCTCCGATTACCTCAAATATTGCACTTGACGGTGGTTTGCTTTTTGATATGTCAGGCAAAAACCGTGAGGCAGGGGTTGAAATCTTCATTGCAGGAAGCATCGGTTTTAATCTGACAAAGTAAAAAATTTTCTTGACTTTTGTTTCATAATAGTTTAAATTTACTTCAGTATGAAGAAAATTCTGATACCTCTGATTGTTCTTTTCCCGGTTTTGCTTTTTGCGGGTGAGTTTCCCGGAGGGTCTGCCACCGATTTTTCCCTTCCCACCGCTGATGGCGGTCGGGTAACCCTCTCTTCTCTTCACGGTTCGCCTGTTCTCTTGAACTTCATTGAGAAGGATGATGCTGTTTTTGGCACCTTCCAGATAGAGAGGAATATCCAGGCGCAGTTCAGTTCTCGTGGTGTCGTCGTTCTGACAATACTGGTGGGCGATGATGCGACGAGGGAGTCGGCGGAGAACTTGAGAGATGCACTTCATTTGACCCATACAGTCTTATACGACGAGGATGGCTCGGTCTGGGGGCAGTATTCTCACAGCTCGTCGACGCCGCTGGAGATAATAGTTAGCTCATCCGGCAGTATTGCTTATCGCACTGAGGGTGTCGATATCAACTCCATCTCGGAAAAACTCTCGCAGCTCCTCTCATCCGGCATTCAGGCGACAACCTGGTGGCGGATTAAGGAACTCTTCCGCAAAGGTGAATAGTCTCATTTAGTTGCTATTGAAGTAGTAGAACCTTCGTTTCCCTCTGTATTTCTCCTGCCTTGGCTCGGATTATATACACTCCCGATGGAATGTTTTCTGCCTTCCAGATGACATAGCCCGAAGACGGAGTGAATTCTTCTATTTTTTCCCCTTTTATATTGAATATTTCCAGTTTTTGTAGGTTAATATTGCCCTTACATTCTATTTTACATTCAGAATTAAACGGGTTCGGGAACGCGAAAAGAGAGATTCCCTCCGGGGTTATCATCTCCTCTTCTATTTCTGTTCTTGGGGGAAAATACTGTTCGTATGCCGGGTCGTATTGGACATCGGGTGCGGGTCTTACGAGGTGGACAGATATTCCGCCATCCTCGTGTAGCTCGAGGACAAGGAAATGGTGAAGCATTCCCCCGTATGGGGCGTCGTATAGCCAGGGGTTGAGTGCTGCTCCTGCTCCGCCTGTGATTATGTATATAGCGTCTCCGTATTCCTCGTCGTTCGGCTGATACAGGTCATAGCAGTGCAGATGTCCAAATCCCACGAGCCGGACATTGTGGTCTCTGGCGAGGTCTGTGAACCTCTGTGAACCGGACTCCTCAAGCCCGGAGGGGGTATAGTAGGGTCCACCGAGTGTTGCCACCCTCGGATAGTGCCCGATGATTGCTGCCGGGCAGTGCATAAATACGAATGTCGTTTTGCTCGTATCCTCTGAAAGGAGACCCTCGAGCAGGTCGAGCTGTGCCG
>NATO01000080.1 GCA_002085385.1 candidate division Zixibacteria bacterium 4484_93 | reverse complement strand
AGCTGTGAGCGTAGTCTTACCATGGTCGATATGCCCGATGGTTCCGATGTTCAGGTGTGGCTTGCTCCTGTCAAACTTCTCCTTCGCCATTATAGCTCCTCCTTGTTGTTTTCAAATTAAACCCTTTAGTTTCAGCATAAACTCCTTTTCTATTTCAGGGGGAATTTGCTGGTATCTGTCGAAGAACAAGGTGAATATCCCCCTTCCTTGTGTAAGAGAACGAAGAACGGTTGAGTAGCCGAACATTTCGGAAAGCGGCGCTCTTGCCACTATTTTCTGCCCATCCGGGGTTTTCTCGAGGGATGTTATTTCGCCTCGCCGCTGGTTGATGTCCGTTATGACATTTCCCATATACTCCTCAGGGACGATTACCTCGAGGTTCATAACTGGTTCGAGGATAACAGGTTTCGCTGACAGGCATGCCCTCTGAAACGCCTCCGAGAAGGCATACTCAATCGCCCCCGGGTGGATATTTGTTTCGTCGAAATCGAGCTCCTTTAGAATAATTTTCACATCTATCATCTCGTACCCTGCTATGGGACCGCTTTTGATTACCTCTTTTGCGAGTTTCTCAAGGTTGCGAACTACCTCCTTTGGCAGGGTTCTGTTTTTGGGAAGTTTTATCTTGAATGCAAAATGCTTGCTCGGGTCGTCAATTGGGGATACCGCCAGCTGTGCTGTTGCAGATACCGTTTTTGTCCCGACAAGTTTGTTGAACTCGCCTGTTGCCTCCGCTTCCTTTGTAATCGATTCCCTGTATGTTACCATTGGCTTACCGACATTCACATTCAACTTAAACTCCCGCAGGAGTCTATCGATGATGACCTCGAGATGAAGCTCACCCATCCCCTTGATAATCCTCTGTCCTGTTTCCTCGTTGATGGAGAAGTCGAGTGTTGGGTCCTCCTCGACAAGGTGTTCGAGAGCTGCCTGTAGTTTTTGTTCCTCGGTGCTGTTTTTCGGCTCAACGGCAATGGAGATGACAGGGTCGGGGAATGTCATACCCTCAAATACTACCGGATTGGAGCAGTCGCATAGTGTATCTCCTGTTGCGACATTGCGAGGTCCGGCGATAGCGACAATATCTCCTGCCTTCGCAAGCTTCTTTTCCTGTCGGCGATTGGAATGCATCTCGAATATCTTGGCGACTCTCTCCCTCTTTCCTGTTCTCGGATTGAGGTAGTTTGCTCCTGTTTTCATCACCCCGGAGTAGACCCTCGTGTAGAGCAGTCGCTCGACATACGGGTCGTATGCAATCTTGAAGATAATTGCGGACATAGGCTCGTGCATCGAGTATTTTCTCTCCACAGGTTTGCCTGTCTTCGGGTGGGAGCCCACGATTGAGCCGATATCGACGGGAGATGGGAGATAATCCACAACCCCGTCTATGAGCTGCTGAACGCCTCTGTTTCTCAGGGCGGAGCCAACGAAAACAGGAACAAATGAGTGCTGGAGGGTGGCTTTTCTTATTGCCCGCTTAATCTCCACCTCCGAGATATCCTCGTTCTCTATGATTTTTTCAAAGAGCGTATCGTCGTATTCGGCAACTGCTTCTAAGAGCTCATCTCTGTATCTTTTTACTTCTTCCCCGAGATTATCTGGGACATCCTCCTCCGTGTAGGTAGCCCCCAGGTCCTCAGGGTTGTGGTAGATGCTCTTTTCTCTTATAATGTCAATTATGCCTCGAAAGCTTGCCCCTGAGCCGATAGGCATCTGGACTGCATACGCCTTTGCGCCGAGTTTTGTTCGGATGCTTTCGATGGCATGCTCGAACTCTGCCCCGCATCTGTCCATCTTGTTGATATAGGCGATCCGGGGTATCCTGTATCGGTTAGCCTGTCTCCAGACTGTTTCCGACTGGGGCTGAACCCCTGCAACACCGCAGAATATAGCGATGATGCTATCAAGCACCCTGAGGCTCCGTTCCACCTCCATTGTGAAGTCCACATGCCCCGGTGTGTCGATGAGGTTAATTCGATAATTTTTCCAGAGGAAGGTTGTGGCGGCTGATGTAATGGTGATGCCGCGCTCCTTCTCCTGCTCCATCCAGTCCATTGTGGCAGTTCCCTCGTCGACCTCGCCGAGCTTGTGTAGCTTACCCGAGTAGAACAGTATCCGCTCGGTAGTGGTTGTTTTCCCGGCGTCGATATGGGCAACAATTCCAATGTTGCGAATGTGCCGTTGCTCGGAGTCATCTTCCTTACTCATACTGGGTTTCAGGCAAGTTTACCATTTAAAATGTGCAAAGGCTCGATTTGCCTCTGCCATTCTGTGCGTATCTTCCTTCTTCTTAAAAGCTGCTCCCTCCTTGTGGCTTGCCGCTATTAGCTCGGAGGCAAGCCTCTCGGACATAGAATGTTCACTTCTGTTCCTGGCGGCGGCTAGTATCCACCTTATGCTCAGGGCTATCTGTTTCTTTGGGCTAACCTCCGTTGGTACCTGATAATTGGCGCCACCGATTCTCCTTGAGCGTACCTCCAGTGTCGGCTTGACATTATTCACAGCGGTCTCAAATAGCTCGAGCGGGTCCTTCTTTGTCCTTTCCTTTATTATATTAAGTGCGGAATAGAATATTTTCTCGGCGAGGCTTTTTTTGCCCCGTTTCACTATATTGTTGATGAACATTGTGACCAACACACTGTTGTATTCTGGGTCGGGTGGTATCTCTTTTTTCTCGACTCTTTTTCTTCTTGGCATATCTTACTCCGATTACTTTGGTTTCTTTGCTCCATATTTGGAGCGAGCCCTCTTTCTTTCCTGAACTCCCTCTGTATCGAGGGTGCCGCGAATAATATGGTATCTGACTCCGGGGAGGTCCTTGACCCTTCCGCCTCTGACAAGGACGATAGAGTGTTCCTGGAGGTTATGTCCGATACCAGGGATGTATGCTGTTACCTCCTGTCCGTTTGTCAGACGGACACGTGCTATCTTCCGGAGGGCGGAGTTTGGCTTCTTCGGGGTCATTGTATATACCCTGGTGCATACCCCTCGCTTCTGAGGATTTTTCTGGAGCGCCGGTGACTTTGACTTCTTCTTCAGCGTCTTCCTGCCGAGCCTCAGCAACTGATTGATAGTTGGCAAATTCCCTCCTTTTGCTATCCTTCTCAGAATTTACGAATTACCAATCTATCAAGAAAAACTTTTTTGTCAAGATAAAATAGTGATTTTTCCCCGTATTTTAGGAGAAGGCAACAGTTTTCCACAGGAACAGGCAGGTGAAGAAGAGTTACTCGAACCACCTGTTTTCTATCTGTTTTATGTTGAATGGGGCTGCTTGTTGTTCTGTTTCCTCGGCGAAATCGTAATGTTCTTCTTCTTCCTTTATCACAACAGGTCTTGCCTTTCGGTTCTTCCTCGAGCCTGTTCCGGCTGGGATTAGATTCCCCAGAATAACATTCTCCTTCAGTCCTCTCAGGTGGTCGACTGCTCCCTGGATTGCGGCGGCTGTGAGAACCCTTGTTGTTTCCTGGAAGGATGCAGCGGATATGAACCCTTCTGTTGAGAGAGCAGACTTGGTGATACCCAGTAGTACCGGCTCTGACTTTGCAGGAATCTTCCCCTCATTTTTGACACGTTCGTTTTCCTTTGTTAGTTCAGTTCTGCTCACCTGTTCATTCTCCATAAACTTTGTATCGCCGGGGTCGACGATAATTACTTTCCTGAGCATCTGCCGTATGATTATCTCGATATGCTTGTCATTGATTTTCACTCCCTGGAGTCTATACACCTGCTGGACTTCGTTGAGGAGGTATTCTGCTACAGCGTTGACCCCGTTAACTCGCAGAATGTCCTGTGGGACAATCGGTCCGGCGCAGAGCTTCTGTCCGGCTGTCACTTTCTCTCCGTTTCTGACGAGGATGTGCTTTCCCCTCGGAATGAGGTATTCTCTGTCCTCGCCCTGGTCTCCGTGGACGATAATCTTTTGCCCGACCTTCTTCTGGGTTTTCTGCTGGATGAATTCGACCGTTCCGTTCACCTCGGAGATGATAGCGGGGTTCTTCGGGCGTCTTGCCTCAAACAGTTCCGCCACCCTCGGTAATCCACCTGTTATATCCCTTGTTTTGGAGATTTCCCTCGCCATCTTTACCAGTGGGGTTCCAGCCTTTACCTTCTTGCCATCGGGGACGATGATATGTGCACCCACAGGCATTAGATATGTATCGAGTGGTTTTCCGTTATCATCAAGGATTATGATTCTCGGGTTGAGGTGTCGCTCCTTGGTCTCGGTGACGATAATCTGTTTTTTCATTGTCAGCTCGTCTATCTGCTCCTTGACCGTCTTATTCTTGATGATATCCACATATTGCACTGTCCCGTCGAACTCGCAGATTATCTGGCTTGCGTATGGTTCCCAGCTATAAATTTTCTGGTCTGTCTCCACAAACTCACCGTCTTTGACAAAGAGGACCGAGCCATAGGGGACATTGTAGTTATGCTCGATACCAGCTCTATCTGTTATGACAATGTGTCCGTTTCGGCTGACAATGACGCTTGCCCCCTCGACAGAAGGTGATGGAAGTGTGCGGAGCCCGATATATTTGACCGTTCCGGATTGCTTGGCGTTGACATCGGATCTCTGCGCCACCAGGCTTGCGGTCCCGCCGATGTGGAAGGTTCTCAGAGTCAGCTGGGTTCCCGGTTCGCCGATACTTTCCCCTGCGATGATGCCAACAGCCTCACCTATGGTGACATTCTCTCCTGTGGCAAGGTCCTGGCCATAGCATTTGGCGCAGACACCGTATGGGGATTCGCAGGTAAGCACAGAACGTATCCTGACCGTTTCGATGCCAGCCTCTTCTATCTTGTTGCAGGCCTCGGGAGTTATTATATGCTCTGCTTCGACAATTGTCTCTCCAGTTGCCGGGTCGATTATGTCCTCGATTGCGTATCTTCCAAGAATCCTCTCGCTGAGTGGCTCAATTATCTTTTCGCCGTCTTTGAGTGCGGAGCGCTCTACGCCGATGATGGTTCCGCAGTCTTCCTGCTGCACAATCACATCCTGCACGACATCTACCAATCTTCTTGTAAGATATCCGGCTTCTGATGTCTTCAGTGCAGTGTCTGCCAGTCCCTTTCGCCCTCCGTGGGATGAGATAAAATACTCGAGTACCGTCAGTCCCTCTTTGAAGTTGGACTTAATTGGGGTTTCGATAATCTCTCGCCCTGTCAGTTTTTTCTGAGGTTTGGTCATAAGCCCGCGCATACCGCCGAGCTGTCGTATCTGGTCTCCTTTGCCTCGTGCCCCCGAGGAAATCATAAGCCAGAGCGGGTTGAACCCCTGCTCGTAGCGGGAAAGCTCCTTGAAGAGTTCATCTGTTATCTTACCCTGTGTTCTTGTCCAGACATCGATTATAGTGTTGTAGCGTTCACCATCGGTGATGAGGTTCTTGCGGCGCTTCTCGTTTATGCTCTCCACCTCTTTCTGTGCTATGTCCAGTATCTTTTGCTTGCTCTTCGGGATGACCACATCGTCTATTCCTATGGATAGCCCCGACAGGGTGGCGTATTTGAACCCTATGTCCTTCAGTGCATCGAGGAATTCGGCGGTAGTAAAGCGTCCACACTTCTGGTATGCCTTAGCTACCAGCTGCTTCAATATTTTCCCATTTAACTCCTTGTTAACGAACTCGAGTTCGTCGGGAACAATCTGGTTGAATATGACCCTCCCTGTGGTTGTTTCGATAATCCGTCCATCGACACGCACCTTTAGCTTCTCGTGCAGTGCAACCTTTCCGTGGTCATAAGCGATTATAACCTCCTCCGGCGAGGAAAAGGTTACAATCTTTTGTTGCTTGGAGGGAATCTCCTTTGTGAGGTATGTCAGTCCGAGTACCATATCCTGGGACGGTGTTGCTACCGGTTCCCCGCTTGCAGGCAAGAGGATATTGTTTGTGGAGAGCATAATGAGTATTGCTTCCAGTTGAGCCTCGTATGATAGAGGGATGTGGACTGCCATCAGGTCGCCGTCGAAGTCGGCGTTAAAAGCAGCACAAACGAGTGGATGAAGCTGGATAGCCTTTCCCTCGATGAGCTTAGGATAGAACGCCTGTATT
Source organism: candidate division Zixibacteria bacterium 4484_93 (assembly GCA_002085385.1). Taxonomy (GTDB): domain Bacteria; phylum UBP14; class UBA6098; order 4484-93; family 4484-93; genus 4484-93. The sequence goes on along the minus strand of NATO01000080.1, from coordinate 371 downwards.
CCGAGCCTGTGCAGGGTTGGTGCCCTGTTTAAGAGCACTGGATGGTCTTTGATAGCCTCTTCCAGCAGGTCCCAGACCTCGGGTGGGCGTTCTTCAACTATCTTCTTTGCCCTTTTTATGCTCTGGGTGATTCCCCGCTCCTCGAGCTTGCGCAGGATGAACGGCTTGAACAGCTCAAGAGCCATAGTTTTTGGCAGTCCGCACTCGTTCATTTTTAGCTCCGGACCAACAACGATGACCGCTCTTCCTGAGTAATCGACCCTTTTACCGAGCAGGTTCTGGCGGAAGCGTCCTTTCTTACCTTTGAGGAACTCGGATAGTGACTTTAGTGGGTGTGTCCTCGATGTTGAGAATGCCCGGTGTCGGATGGG
>NATO01000007.1 GCA_002085385.1 candidate division Zixibacteria bacterium 4484_93 | reverse complement strand
CTTTTTGTGGTCTTTTTTGTGCCGTTTATTATGCTGGCTGTTCTTCTGCAGATAGATTCTGCCGGGCCCATCCTTTTTGCTGACCTTCGCTATGGCAAGGGTAAGCGCCCGTTTTATATGTATAAACTCCGCTCGATGAAGCGGGGAAAGGATGGCACTACCCCATATCACACAACCGATAGGGACAGCCGCTTCTCAAGATTCGCTCATTTTGTCCGCTCGACCGGGCTGGATGAGCTCCCACAGATTTTCAATGTGATGAAGGGTGAAATGGCTCTTATCGGTCCCCGCCCAGAAAGGGTGTTCGTTGTTGATAAGTATTACTCCGGCTGGATGGACGATGTATTCGAGTTCACTCCCGGGATATGCGGCGTTACGCAGCTTGTATTTCGGGGGATGGTTTTCCCTGATGAGTTTCCGGACAAGCTCGCCCTTGAACTCTGGTATGCGAGAAATCGGACATTCCTCTCCGATGTTGCTCTTCTATGCTATACTGTTGTTACCACTACCAGCTTCTCATGGAGATTCTATTTCCCTTCTTCGCAGCGAGAAAACATAGAGATAGTGGATAAAAAGCTCTCGCTCTTTACCCGCTCTCCATTTAGAAAATCCCGTAGAGCCGTTTGAGAAAATATTGGATGGACAAATTATTCGGCGGAATGGCAGAAAGTTATCGCCCTGTCCTTCTTTTTATGAAGAACTCAATGGAACGGTCGTATGTTTTCTCCTCCTCGGCGGTGAAGTAGCAGGCAGGCAATTCTCCAAGAGCCCTGTGGTATGCAATGCACTCACAGCAGTTGCCTTTCCTTGGGCAAGGCTCATAGGTGCAGTTGCATCGCTTCAGATTTAGCTCGTATCTATCGCAGTCCACTATACCCTCTTTGGTTTTCTTCTCTGTTTCCTCTTCTTCTCAGTCTTTTTCTGCTCTGTGCAAATATCAGCCACTGTCACATCACGCAGAAGCTCTTCGAGCATTTTAGCTATATTTCTCCAGTATCTCTCTGGAACGCAGAGACTTACACCCTCACACTCGGATATTGTCTGTTCGAGGCAGGCAATTATGAATTCCTCTCCATCGAGTAGCTTTATAATGTCGTGGACCTTTATCTTCTCCGGGGGTTGAACAAGTCTATATCCTCCGCCCGGTCCCTTGATGCTTGTTATAAAACCAGCCTTGCGCATCTGAGAGAGTATCTGCTCAAGGTAAGATATGGATATCCCCTGACGAGCAGCTATCCATTTTATCGTAATGGGCCGTTTCTCGTAATGGTTAGCCAGTTCAATTATCGCCCGCAGAGTATATTTAATCTTGGTTGAAAGCCTCATTGACCTGTCCCTTTCTCTTTGTCTTATGATATAAAAGTTTTCCAATTTACAAGAGAAATTCAGCTTGTCAATTTATTTTTTGTATATTTGCGAACCTTTTCGCTCGAGGGCGTTTTTTATCAGATAATAGAACAGTGGTGCAGGTTTCTCCAGTTTGGATATAAGCTCTGGGTGGAACTGGGTGCCGACAAAGTATTGGTGAAATGGGAGTTCTATAGCCTGCATAATCCCCTCCGTTTTTGAGTATCCGGAGAAGACAGCTCCGTGTTCCTCGAGTATCGGCACATATTCCGGGTTCACCTCGTATCGGTGTCTAAATCGCTCTCTTATGGTATCTCTCTCACCATAGATTTTATGTAAGATTGTCCCTTGCTTGATTGAAACATCGTATCCGCCTCGTCGTAGTGTCCCGCCGTAGTTTTTCTCCTTTGCCTTGTCTGGCAGGATGAATATTACAGGATGCTTTACCTCTACTCCATCCGATTCTACCTCCGTTGTATTTGCTCCCTCGAGTCCGCAGACATTCCTCGCAAATTCAATCACGGCAAGCTGCATTCCGTAGCATATTCCCAGGAACGGAATATTGTGCTCCCTTGCATATTTTATAACCTTGATTTTCCCCTCTATTCCCCTTGTGCCAAAACCACCGGGGACAATGATACCGTCTATACCTTTGAGAGCTTCCTCGACAGAGGTCTCTCCTGTTTCGATGTTTGTTGTCTCGAGCCAGATTATCTCTGGCTTAACATCGAGGTGAGCTCCAGAATGGATCAGTGCTTCGATGATGCTTGCGTAGGAGTCCTGTAATCTGGTGTACTTACCGCATATAGCGATTTTAACCCTGTGTTTCGGTCTCTTTATCTTCTTTACAAGTGTTTTCAGTCCAGACAGCTCCGGCGGGGAATAGATGTGGAGTTTCTTATGGATAAGTTCTGTCAATCCCTGCTCGTCGTATAGGATAGGGACCCCATACACTGTTTCGACATCGTGCCCATCGATAACGGCGTTGGGAGAGATGTTGCAGAAGAGGGCTATCTTTTCCCTTATTTTTTTATTGAGCTTTGCCTTCGAGCGTGTGATAACCACATCGGGTCTTATCCCTCGCTCATTTAGGAGTTTCACCGACTGCTGGGTCGGCTTGGACTTTTGCTCCTTGGTATTTGAGAGCATCGGGACATAAGTCAGATGGACGAAGAAGAAGTTTTCCTGCCCCATATCGAGTGATATCTGTCTGACCGCCTCGATGAAGAACTCGTTCTCGAGGTCTCCGACCGTTCCGCCTATCTCTATCAGCCCGATGTCCGCCTTCTCACTCTCTACTATCCCTCTTATAATCGATTTTATCTCGTCGGTCACATGGGGTATAAATTGCACCGTTTTTCCCAGGAAATCGCCCCTTCGTTCCTTCTCGAGGATAGATTTGAACACCTTTCCCATAGTCAGATTCCAGGAGAACTTGCAGGTAACATTGAGGAACCTCTCGTAGTGTCCGAAATCCATATCGACCTCGCCACCATCGTCCAGGACAAACACCTCGCCATGTTCTATGGGGTTCATCGTTCCGGGGTCGGTGTTGAGGTATCCATCGCATTTTATTGGGATAACCCTCAGGTATCGTGTCAGCAGGTGCCCTATTGATGCTGCGGCTATCCCCTTGCCAAGCCCGGACAGCACTCCTCCTGTTACAACAATAAATTTAGTCATCTTCTATCACCTCGGATAGGTATTTTGACCTCACCCCCACCTTCTCGCAGAGCTTGTTCACCGGGCAGGTATCGCATCTTGGATTTATCGGCTTGCAGATGTTTTGCCCGAATGCAACGAGAATCTTGTTATATTCCTTCCAGAGATTTCTTGGAAGTTTCTTTCTAATTTCTCTTTCTGTTTCCAATGGAGTTTTTGTTTTGACGAAACCGAGCCTGTTCGATATTCTATGGACATGTGTATCGACACAGACACCATACTTATCAAACGCCTCGACCAGAACGAGGTTCGCCGTTTTCCTGCCGACGCCTGGAAGACTGAGAAGTTCATCGATTGTGTCGGGCACATTCCCGTTGAAACGGGTTGTGAGTTCCTGTCCAAGTCTTTTCAGGTTTTTTGCCTTCATCCGGTAGAACCCTGCGGGGAAGATGAGGGAGGCGAGTTCCTCTTCGTCGATTGTGCCGAGCTCCTTTGCCGTCCTTATATGTTTGAACAGTTCTTCTGTAACCTTTCTGGTCGTCTCGTCCTTTGTCCTTGAGCTTATGACGGTTGAGACGAGTATAATGAACGGGTCATTGTTTTTCCTTGCGAGTTTTGTAACGATAGGGGTGTCAAACTTTCTTATCTCTTCTCGGAGGATGCTAACAACCTCTGTAATAGCTTTTTTGTCCATCACAGACCATAAAACAGTGTTATCCTGTGGACTCCTCCCAGAACACCGTAAAGTGAGTAAGAGTAATTGATACCGAGCTTTTTATTCTCGTATCCAATTCCAGCTGTTATCCCCTGAGTATTATCTTTCAATTCATCTGTTTCTGGCTTCTGCATATATGCGTATCCAATACGCGCAAAAAACGGCTTGAGTGATGTTGTCTCTGCACCCAGTCTGAAGCGGATATCATCGTCGTATTCCTTCAGCAGTTCTCCTGTAAATATCGCTGGTAATCCTTTCAATCGATGCGATGCACCCAGCCTGACAGTGAGTGGGAGTGGGTCTTTGTGTCCGGAGGTGTAGCCTTTCGATTGGAACCCGGCATTCAGGACAGCTACCCCGACCCTCGTTCTTGTTCCGACCCTGAGAAGTGCGCCAAAATCAGCCGCAAATCCGTATGATGTATAGTTCTTTATACTCGACAGGATGAACTTCCCGGCTCCACCGATACCGAGCTTCCTTCCCAGTTTCTGTGAGTATCCGATGCCGATCGCTATATCGAATGGTGAGAATGTCCCGATGACCTTCCCCGTCTCATCGGTCTCATCTAATTTGCCATAGTTTATGAAGTTCACGCCGGATACTATCGTCTGATTTTTCCTTATAGGGGTTGTAAATGCAATGTTTCCTCCGGTTATACCGGCGAAGTAGTATCCGAAGTTCCCCATAATCTGTTTTTTCTTGAGGAACGCACAACCGCCAGGGTTAGAGGAGACAGCGGATGCATCATCGGCGAGACCGGAGAACGCAGAGCCCATAGCTTCCTGCATTATCGCTGGCAAAAAGAGCAGGTGCCAGCACTGCAAACAGTAAAATGGAAAGGATAACTTCTCTCATCTTCTTCTCCGTCATTTGACCGAGATATTTACGGGTGTCAAAAACAGTGCTTCTCCATCCTGGAAAAGTTCATACTCTTTGGCTGCTCGATACAGCTCCAGTGCTGGAGTGGGTATGTCCAAAACCTTTGATATTCCAAGCTCGAGCATAAACTCGAACAACTCTTTTCCCCTCGGATACTCGACGATGCTCACATCCTTGCGGGAGATGTTCTCCTTTTTGAGTATGCAGTCGATTGCATCGTTCAGTCCTCCAAAGCGGTCGACAAGCCCGAATGTTATGGCTTCTTTTCCTGTATAAACCCTGCCGCGGGCAACTGGTTCAAGCTCATCAAAACCCTTTTTTCTGTCCTCTGCCGCCTTTCCTACAAAGTCGTTGTAAATATCCTCGATATATCTCTTTATGAATTCGTATTCCTCTGGTGTGAGCCTCTCGTAGTCGCTTGTGAGTCCCGAGTGCTTGCCTCGATAGATACTGATGTCCTTTCTTATCCCCAGTTTCTCATATAATCCTTTAAGCGATGGTTTCCCGTAGAGCACACCTATCGAGCCTGTGATGGTCATCGGTTCGACAAATATCGAATCGCAAGCCATAGCAATGTAGTATCCTCCCGATGCTGCAACGGATGTCATAGAGGCGATGACGGGCTTTTTATCTTTTGCGTACTGCACAGCATCCCGGATTATATCGCTCGCCAGTGCACTCCCGCCACCTGAGTCGACGCGCAGGATTATCCCGATGATGTCATCATCGTCTGCAGCATCTTTGAGCGCCTTTGTGTATGTTTTCGAGCCGATACTGGCTGAGGCACCAAAGTATCCTGGCTTACTCTCCCCTGTGTGTATAGAGCCTGAGGCATAAATCACGGCAATCTTCTTCTCTCGAGGAGGGAAGCTCATTTCTCTCTCAGTGATGTATTTCAAGAAACCTGTGATATTCTCCTCATCTCCTGCCAGTTCTTGTTCTATCTCCTCGTAGTCGATGGGGTAGATAAGCGAGTCGACCAGTCCCAGATTTTTAGCATCTTTGGCGGTGATGATTCCGCTATCGATGCAAGAGATGAGGATAGATGTATCGATGCCCCTTGCCTCGGCAATCTCACGGATTGTCTGCCGATAGAGCGTATCCACAAGTGCGGTGTACACCTCTCTGCTTTCGGGTGAGAGGGTATCGGAGACGAACGGGTCGAGTCCGTTCTTGTACTCCTTCATCTTGACAATATCCCACTGGATGCCCAGCTTATCCATCGTTCCCTTGAAGAAGATTGGCTCAACCCTTATCCCAGGGATAATAAGTTCCCCTGTCGGTGGGATGAACACCCTCTCACAGGAACTGGCAAGGAGTAATGTTCCGAGAGTGTAATAGTCTGAGTAGATATAGACGGGTTTTCCGCTTTCCTCACGGAACCTCTCGACCCTATCTGTTAGTTCTTCCACCTTCGCTATGCCGATGATAGGGGAGTTGAGCACGATGGATATACCTTTTATCCTCTCGTCGTTCTTTGCATACTCGAATGTCTCGAGCAGGCTCTCGAAATCCTTTGGTTTCCTGAATCTGACGAAGAATCGTGGATATTTCCCAGGTGAGCGCTCCTCGAATCGCCCCTCCATATCGACCCTCACAACGAGCTTGTGTCCCAGCTTTATCTTCGGCTTGAATGTGGGTATCCTGCTTTTCAATGTGAGGAAATTAAACAGGAAAAACAGTATAAGCAGAATGAGAATTATAGCGAGTATCCATTTCTTCATCTTGCTTCCCTCCCTTAGTTAGACTTTCAAGATAATTCAAAAAAGTTTTTTTGCAAGTTATTTTGCAACAAGGAATAACTCCTTGACAAGTTGGGATGAAGTTATATATTTATTGCTTATTTTGTCAGGAGGGAGCAGTTGATAGTAGCGATTGATGGGCCGGCTGGTGCAGGTAAAACGACGCTTGCTCGAGCACTCGCCGAAAGGCTCGGGTATACCTATCTTGACACCGGTGCGATGTATCGTGCCTTAACCCTCGTTGCAATGAAGGAGGGTATTGACCCGGAGGATGAGGAGCATCTTTTTGAGAGGGCAAGCTCACTTTCTTTTCGCTTCGAGGGGACAAGGCTGTTCGTCGATGACGAGGATGTCACGAATGAGATTCGCACCAGGTCGGTGAATAATCTGGTTTCTGTCGTCTGTCGGCACCGAAAGGTGCGTGAGCTAATGGTATCTCTCCAGAGGCAACTTGCCGAGAAAGGGGGTGTTGTCGTTGAGGGTAGAGACATAGGAACGGTGGTTTTCCCCAGTGCTGAGCTCAAGATATACCTTGATGCCTCACTTTCAGAGAGGGTGAAGCGGAGGGTAAAGGAGTTTGAGAAGCTCGGGGAGGATGTCGGGTTAGAGATGGTGAAGCAAGAGATACAGGAGAGGGATAGACTTGATTCCACAAGGGATATTTCCCCCTTGAAGAAGGCTTGCGATGCCATCCTTCTCGACAACACGAACCTTTCTGTGGATGAAGAGGTAGCCGCACTTGAGCGGCTGATTAAACCTGTAGCCAAAAGGGAGAAAGTATGAGTTTTCAGGAAAACAATATTGAGCCACAGCCGCCGGAGACTGGCATTTCTGTGGTTGAGGAGTTCGGGGATACAAAGGAGGCGGAGGAGTTTGTTGTTCCTGAGGAGGATGTGAAACGGATATCCGATAGTATCCATGAGATTCGGGAGAACAATATAGTCAAAGGAACGGTTGTTGGCATTGGCAAGGATGTCGTGGTTGTTGATATAAATTTCAAGCAGGATGGTTTTATACCGCTTGGGGAGTTTCGAGATGTCCCCAGTGTGGGTGATGAGGTGTCTGTCTATATTGAGAAACTTGAGGATGCCAACGGTGAGCTCGTATTATCGAAAAAGAAGGCGGACTTCATCCTTCTCTGGGATACAATTCGTGAAGCGTATGAAACGGGAGACCTTGTTCGTGGTGTCTGTAAGCGCCGCATCAAGGGTGGAATAGTTGTTGACCTTATGGGGGTGGACGCATTTCTGCCAGGCTCTCAGATTGCTCTGCGTCAGGTGCCCGATTTCGATGCTCTGATTGGGCAGGAAATGGAGTTCAAGGTTGTAAAGATAAACAAGCTCCGTCGAAATATAGTTGTCTCCCGTCGGGCTGTCCTCGAGCAGGAGCGAGCGGAGAAGCGGAAGGAACTACTCTCGCAGATAGAGGTAGGTGGAGTATATGAGGGTGTTGTTAAAAACATAACAGATTTCGGTGTCTTTGTTGACCTTGGCGGTCTGGATGGGCTTCTTCACATCACCGATATGTCATGGGGAAGAATAAACCATCCATCTGACCTCGTGAGTCTCGGTGACACGATAAAGGTCAAGATACTCGACTTTGACCGTGAGAGAGAGCGGATCTCACTCGGTATGAAGCAGTTGACACCATCTCCCTGGGAAAAGATAGCTAATAAATATCCTCCTGGGACGCGTGCCCGCGGCAAGGTTACCAACATTACAAAATATGGTGCCTTTGTTGAGCTTGAAGAGGGTGTCGAAGGGCTGATTCATATCTCTGAACTCTCCTGGACAGAGCATATCGACCACCCATCACAGGTGTTGAAAGTTGGAGATATAATCGATGTGGTGGTTCAGGATGTCGATGCGGATAATCAGAAGGTTTCGCTTTCTGTCCGTGCACTTGAGCCTGACCCCTGGATGGTCATCGAGGAAAAGTATAAAAAAGGCTCACGCATTAAGGGAGTGGTGCGAAATATAACAGCATTTGGTGCATTTGTTGAGATAGAAAAGGGTATTGATGGGCTTGTTCATATCTCTGATTTATCCTGGACGCGTCGCATTCAGCATCCAAGCGAGATCCTGAAAAGAGGACAAGAGGTGGAGGTTGTTGTGCTTGAGGTTGACCGTAAGAACAAGCGTATCTCACTTGGTTATAAGCAGCTGGAAAACGACCCCTGGCCCACACTCTCCTCAAAATATCCACCCGGTCGTGAAACAACAGGCAAGATTATTCGCCTCTCCGAACGAGGTGTTATCGTCGAACTTCCTGATGGTGTCGAGGGGTTTGTTCCGGTGACACAGCTTGGCAAGGAGGTCAATAAACCCTCTGATGCATTCGGCGTTGGGGATGTGCTGCCGATGAAGGTGATAGAGTTCGACGGCAGATTGCACAGAATAGTGCTTTCCGTGAATGCGTATTTCGAGTCGAAGGAAAAGGATGAGCTTTCCAGATACCTCACCCGGCACGCAGCAAAGACCCTGAAGGTGAAAGATGTGCTTAAGGGTGAACTCCCAGAGGCAGAAGAAACGGAGAAAAAACCTAAGAAACCTAAAAAAGAAAAAGATATTCCAGAGGACAAGTCTCCGGAGATGAAGGGGAAACAAGAGAAACCTGAAAAAGAAGAGGAAAAGTAGAGAGTCCCCTTTCGGAGGCAAAGTTTCGTTTGACGGCAGGGAGAGATAAGCGGCTCCCTGTGCTTTTTGTATTGCTATTCCAAGGATTTTTCATAAGTTATGCAAAAGGTAATTTCCCCTGGAAGGTAATATTGAGGATAGGAATTATTCTTGTGCTGGTTTTGTTTTTTTTCTGGACATCCCTTGCTTTTGGGAGCTCAGGGAGCCTCTGTTTCTTGTTTGGATTTGAGGGGATAGTCCCGGATTCGGGAGCACTGGAGCCGGCAGTCTCGTTTGGTGCTGGTTTTGCCAGGGGGCGTTTTATGTTCCCGGTTTCTCTTGACTTATCCGATACAGGATACGCTCTCGGCGTTGATGGGCTTTTTGAGACGGTATCAGGTTCTCTCTCGAAGCTCGAACTTGGTCTTGGGGCAGGTTATCGTTCTTCAGGGTTCGGCGTTGGACCGTCTCTTATGTTCATCAAGCGGTTTTCTCTCTCCTGGGGAGTTGGATTTTCTGGGAGGTATCTTCTGGGTTCTGGCGGCAGAATGAACGAGCTCTCCTTCGGGGTGTCGATCCTCTGGTATCCCGGGATTGCCGATTCTGACCGTGATGCTGTTCCGAACGGCTCTGACCACTGTCCTGCTACCCCTCTCGGTGCAAGGGTCGATAAATTTGGCTGCGCTCTCGACACAGACAGAGATGGTGTCTTTGACGGTCTTGACAGATGCCCGAATACACCGTATCTTGCGATAGTCGACAGCACCGGTTGCCCTATCGACACTGATGCTGATGGTGTGTTCGATGGTGTTGATATCTGCCCCGATACCCCATCCGGTATGGCTGTGGATTCTGTCGGTTGCCCGAAAGACTCGGATGCAGATGGAATACCCGATTTTGAGGATACCTGCCCCGAAACACCTCTCGGTGCTACTGTCGACAGGTTCGGTTGCCCGAGCGACTCTGATGACGACGGTATCTATGACGGACTCGACCGATGCCCTATGACACCACTTGAGGTCGAGGTCGATGAGTTCGGCTGTCCCCTTATCCCACCTGTTAGGAAAATTGTGATAACGGAGGCATTCGATGAAAACGGCAACCTCCCGGAGTGGTGTGTCGATTCCCTCGGCTCGATAGCTGAGAGGGTATTTGCTTATCCAAATGTATCGGTTGAGCTTTTTGTCTACACCGATGGTGAGGGTAGTTTCCTTTACAATATAAATCGTGCTACCCGTGTTGTCGGGAAGATAAAGGGCATATTCAAAGAAAAGGGTGTTTCTGTCGATGAAATAAAATTTGTGGCAAAGGGTGAGGTGGACCCGATAGCAGATAATGCCACTGCATCCGGTAGAATGAGGAACCGGCGAATTGTTATAACGGGGAAGGTTAAAAATAAGGAGATAAAAGGAGGTTGAGATGAAAAAGCTTGGTGTGATGGTTCTGGTTTTGTTTGTTCTTGTTTCTGGTTTGAATGCAGGGCTTATGAAGGAGCGGTTCGGTCTTGGAGCAGGCTGGTCGATGGGCAAGCACTGGTCAAACTATGACTATATAGCTGCCGGCCAGGATTGGTGGGGGCATCTGAAGTTCGGTGTGCTGGATGAACTGGAGGTCGGCTTTCAGGGTGGATATATGACAGACTGGCCCGCAACGAATATTGAAGAAGCTCCATTTCGTATGAGACTCGCAACCGGCGATACACTCCCTTATGGCGTTACTATTCAAAGGCAACCTTCCGGGATAAACAATGATAATCGTCCTTACCGTGTCAAGCCCGATGGTAACAGGGATAAAGCTATTGGACTCTCATTCGATAAAGGTTCTCTTCCTTTCCATTATGAGTATATCCCACTTGAACTTTTTGTTCAGGCAAGAGCCCTTGCAAAGTCTATTTTCAACCCGTTTATGACGGTCGGTTTCGGCAGAACATCCTGGTCGGTAAAAGATAATGAAACAGGCAAGGTCTACGATGTGCTTGACCAAGATAACAACTGGAAAGCCTTTAAGGGAGAGATGTATAACCTATTGTTCGGGATAGGGTTTGAGGTTTTCCCTGTCAACGATGTCGGCATAACGGTTCTTGCTCAGAGTCGCTACTTTTTTGCCGATGAGTTCACACAGTATGTTTTTGATACGCTTGGCGCCCAGACAGATTTGGGTGCACGCTTGACCTTCTATTATGGTGGCATCAAAGATTCGGACAGGGATGGTATTCGGGACAACAAGGATGAATGTCCTGATACCCCGTTCGGTGCTGTAGTCGATGAGCAGGGCTGTCCTATGGACTCCGATGGTGACGGAGTATTCGATGGGCTCGACCTCTGCCCAAACACACCCCCCAGAGCGATTGTTGATGCAGGGGGTTGTCCGAGAGATTCCGATGGTGACGGTATCTACGATGGGATAGACAGATGTACGGATACCCCGACAGGGGCAAAGGTGGATTCTGTTGGCTGCCCTGTCGATACGGACAACGATGGTATTCCCGACTACAAGGACCGCTGCCCCAATACACCTCTTGGTGCTCTCGTTGGTGAGTTTGGCTGTCCGAAGGATTCCGATGGTGACGGTGTTTATGATGGATTGGACCTTTGCCCGAATACCCCGCCCGGAACACCCGTGAATGTTAACGGCTGTGAGGTCAAACCGGGCGACTCCGATGGTGATGGCATCCCTGACGATGTGGACAAATGCCCCGATACCCCATCAGGTGTCAGGGTTGATGCTGTCGGTTGTCCTGTCGATTCCGATGGCGACGGCATTCCAGATTACAGGGATAACTGCCCGAGAACGCCAAAGAGGGCGATAGTCGATACTCTTGGTTGTCCAATGGATACAGACAACGACGGGGTTTACGATGGTATCGACAAGTGTCCCAGCACGCCTTCGGGTGTTCGGGTCGATTCTGTCGGTTGTCCGATGGATTCCGATGGTGATGGTGTCTATGATGGCGCAGACAAATGCCCGGGCACGCCGCGTGGTGCTCTGGTCGATGCCGCAGGTTGTCCGATGGATTCCGACGGTGATGGTGTCTATGATGGTTTAGACAAGTGTCCCAATACCCCTGCTGATATAGAGGTGGACTCTGTCGGCTGCCCTAAGGTGAAGAAGCTCGAGAAGGGGGAATCGATTCGGGTGAAGGTATATTTTGAAACGGCAAAGTGGGATATCACTCCCAAGGGTGAAGAAGACCTGAAAGAGGTTCTTATGATGCTGAAGGCATATCCCGAGATGCGTGTTCTGATTGAGGGGCATACGGACAATGTCGGCGGTGAGAAATATAACCTCGAGCTTTCTACCAAGCGGGCGCTTTCGGTAAAGAACTGGCTGGTTAAAAACGGTATCGACCCGTCACGCCTTGAGACCAGGGGTTTTGGCTATTCGCGTCCTGTGGACACAAACGACACACCGGAGGGCAGAGCAAACAACAGGAGAATCGAGTTCAAGCGGATTGACTGATGGGAAAAGGCATTCTTCTGCTTACAATTCTATGGATGTGGGGGCTGTTTTTTGCCCCCCATCCAGTTGTGGCTGAGACTCCTTCTCGGGATACTGTTTTCACTGATAGGGGTGTCCCTCAGACAGATGGAGCCCGGATAAACCCTTACCGTTTTGCCGTGTTCTCCGGAGTAACAATCGGGCTTTCTGCTTACGGTATAGACCAGTTTCAGGAAATATGGGGCCATTCCACCGGTAAATTTCATTTCAAGGAACACGACTGGAACGGCGATAATCTTGCCCAGTCCGACGAGGTAAGTCATCTCGTTCTCGGCTACAAGGCGACTCAACTGGGAATAAATTTTGCCCGTTGGACAGGAATGTCGGAAGGTTTAAGCCGTGCAATTGGAGCAGGTATCTCTGCCTTTTATATGACATTGGTGGAATATCCTATTGATGCTTATAACCCCTGCCAGGGGCTCGGTATATCCGACCTTGTTTTCGACTATGCAGGAGTCGGCTTCGGACTGCTTCGGGACAGATACAGCTTCCTTCGCCCATACGATATGAAGATAGAACTGAAGGATGTTAGAAAGGTTCCCAAGAAGTTTTTTTCTCAGAGCAATCTGGAATATGATTACTATATCTACTGGCTGACATACTCGCCCTATTTTGGCGATGTTCCATTGAATCTCGGTATCGGCTATTCGACCGACCATTCGGATTGGAGAAATGTCAAGCGGGAGCTCTGGCTCGGCGTGGGAACGAGTGTTACAGATATTGGCTATCTCTTTGGCACGCGCTGGGGACAGCGGCTCGATATGTGGGGACTGCTCGAATTCTCCCTGAGAGTGCAGGTTCTCCGATGAGGGTTATTCTCGCTTTCCTTCTTATGCTTGCTCTGATGTCGGCTTCCTTTGCCTCGGAGAATACATCCGTGACGGATAGCTCTTTACATAAGCTCTCACCCTTGAAGATTGGGGTCTATTCGGTTGCGGTTGCCTCTGTTGTATCCTATTCGGTAATCAAGTTCTACTCCGTCTGGGACACGACGCATATCGGCTTCCACTTTAAGAAAGATGATATAAACGGTGACGGGCTCCTTATGCTCGATGAGATTGCGCATCTGTTCGGAGGTTATACCTTTGTGCGTGCAGGAGCAGGACTTTCGAGGTGGGCAGGTCTCAGCGAGAAAACAGGCATACTTGCCGGCACCGGTATCTCGTTTTTTGTTATGACATTTATGGAATATCCGCTCGATGCTTACAAGCCGAATGAGGGTGTTTCTATAAGCGACCTTGCGTTTGATTATGCCGGCACAGCCATCGGTGTCTTGAGGGAAACGGTGCCCGCCCTTCACAATTTCGACATCAAGGTCGGTTTCGAGGACATCTCTCGTGTTCCGCCGGAATTTCTCCCACGCTCAACACCCGAGCACGGTGTGTTTGTCTACTGGCTCACATATTCTCCCGCGCCCAAATCCTTCCCGCTCAATATCGGGCTCGGATACTCGGTCCGCCACGACGAGCAGAGGCAACCCCATCCTGAGTGGTATCTGGGTGTGGGCACGAGTCTAACCGAACTTTCAAAGAGATTTTTTGGGAAATACGCAGACGATTTTGAGTATCTTGGCATCGTTGAGATTGCTCTGACGGCGAAGATTGTTGAATAGTTTTCTCTTGACAATTTCTGGTAAGATGGTATTATTTATATTCCTGAGAGGCGGCGTAGCTCAGTTGGTTAGAGCAGCGGAATCATAATCCGCTTGTCCGGGGTTCGAATCCCTGCGCCGCTATATTTTGTTTTTGAGAGGTAAGGATGAAGCGCCTGTCTCTGGCAATTCTCTGGCATATGCACCAGCCATACTATTACCTCGATGCAGAGGAGAGGTTTCTGCTTCCCTGGGCAAGACTTCACGCCCTCAAGGATTACTATGATATGCCTTACATTGTTTCCCATTTCCCTGATGTCCATGTCAGCTTTAATCTTGTCCCTGCTCTTTTGGAGCAGCTCGAGCTTTACATCTCGGGCAAGACGGACTACTGCCAGGAGATAGCATCCCGCCCGGTAGATGAGCTATCGAACGAGGATAAACTGTTTCTCCTGAAAAACTTCTTCTTCATTGAGTTCGAGCACAACATAAGGGTATCACCAAGATATCTTGAGCTTTACCGCAAGCGTGGTAAAGGTTCCTCGAAAGAGTATTTGAAGGAGAAATTGCACTTTTTTACCCTCCAGGAATATCTCGACATAGTCGTTCATTTTCTCCTTGCCTGGTCGGGGAACTCCATTCAGGAGGATGAATTTGTCCACTCACTCGTTGACCAGGATTCATACTACACCGAGGAGCAGAAGCAGCATCTTCTTCACATCCAGTCGGAGCACATAAAAAAGATTATCCCTCTCTACCGCAGGATGTGGGAGGATGGGCAGATTGAACTCACTGCAAGTCCGTATTTTCACCCGATACTTCCGCTCTTGTGTGATACAAACATCGCAAAGGTCTGCCAGCCGCATTCTCCACTTCCCGACAGGCAGTTTTCTCATCCCGAGGACGCAAAAAGACAGGTAGCAGAAAGCATCGGCTACTTCGAGGATAGGTTTGGCAAGCGGCCCTCTGGGTTCTGGCCATCGGAGGGAAGCGTATCGGAAGCTGCTCTGCGAATACTTGCTGAAAGTGGTATTAGCTTTTGCATAACCGATGAGGGGATTCTCAGACGCTCGCTTGCTCTCACAAGGGGGACAGCAACACGCATCTGGTCACCTGGACAATTGTATCAGCCGTATTCGATATACCGCGGTGGGAGACTTTTTCATATCTTCTTCCGCGACAGGAAGCTATCGGACAAGATAGGGTTCGAATATGCCAATCTTCCTGCCGATGTCGCCGTTTCCGATTTTATCTTCCATCTCGAAGGGATATATAATTCTCTCCCCGATGATGGAAAAGAGTATATTGTCTCTGTGGTGTTGGATGGTGAGAATGCCTGGGAGTATTTCGATAGGAATGGGCTCGATTTCCTGACCCGGCTTTATGAAACCCTGTCTTCTCATCCTGTCATAAGAACGACCACATTCTCAGATTATCTTTCCCGCAACTCCGAATTCCCTATTCTCGAGAGGCTTTACCCCGGCTCCTGGATATCCAGCGATTTCCATATATGGATAGGTGATGAGATAAAGAACAGAGCCTGGGATTATCTTGCCGATGCGGTGGAGGCTGTGAACTCATCGGGGAACAAGAACCCCGATGCCACGAGGTCGCTTCTCGTTGCAGAGGGTAGCGACTGGTTCTGGTGGTATGGTGCTCCAAACTACACACAATTTATGTCTGAGTTCGATTACCTCTTCCGTGCCAACCTTTCCGCTGCATACAAAAAGGCACATCTCGCTCTCCCCGAGCATCTCTGTTTCCCAGTTATGAAGAAGAGCATCCTGCTTAAACCGACCCGCCCACCACTCGAGCTCATATCACCAACGCTCGATGGGCTTGCCACATCGTTTTTCGAGTGGTCGCCTGCTGGTTTCTATCAGCTCTCGAGTTTTTCTACGCGCCTTGCCAGAGGAGCAAAACCTATTGTCCGAAAGCTGTATTTCGGCTTCGATGATAATTATTTCTACATAAGACTCGACCTCCACCAGAAACTAAATCGTATGTCGGACGAGGTAGATGGCTTGCGTCTTGTTTTCGAGGAGCCAGTCCACTGTGAGATAGTCCTCACAATTGAACCCCTAGGACAGGAGCCTGTCATTACCGTGAAAGGCGATGTTTCCGCGTCGGATAAAGATGTTCTGGCAAAGGCGGTTGAGCTGGTCGAGCTTGCCGTTTCGAGGGAACTTATCGGCGGTTCACCGGGGGATAGAATTCTTTACTATATAGAAATGTTGGATAAAGGTGAGGTGATTGAGCGTTTCCCCCCGGGCGGAAAGCTTCTTGCTGTTCTCCCATCTGCCGATTACAACGACGAAATGTGGTTTGTGTGAGGGGTGATGCCTGTGCGTGATATTCAGAACGACACTCCCAAAGATGCCATCCCTATAGATGAGGTCGGTATAAAATCTCTGCGTTATCCGATAAGGGTACTCGATAGGACCCGTGGCTATCAGTATACTGTTGCAACTGTCTCGATGTTTGTCAACCTGCCGAAGCACTATCGTGGGACACATATGAGCCGTTTCGTGGAGATACTCAACGAGTTCCACGGTAAGATGAGCTTCGAGGAGGTCCACCCGATGCTCGAGAAGATGCAGAAAGAGTTCGATGCCCAATCCGCAGGTGCCAGAATGGAGTTCCCATATTTTGTCAGGAGAGTATCGCCTGTTGCAAAGAGTGAATCCATAGCTGTATATGATGCTTTCTTTGACGCCTCGTTGGAAGAGGATTTCGATTTCCGGTTCGGTGTTACTGTCCCTGTGAACCTTCTCTGCCCCTGCTCGAAGGAGATATCGGATGAGGGTGCACACAACCAGCGTGCATACATAAAGCTCGAGGTCAAAACCGAAGGTTTTGTCTGGCTCGAGGAGCTTATCCAGATAGCAGAGGATGCTGCCAGTGCTCCCGTTTATCCACTCTTGAAGCGGGTGGATGAGAAGTTCATAACCGAGAAGGCATACAATACCCCACGCTTCGTCGAGGATGCGGCGAGAAGAGCCGCAAAACTACTATCCGGGGATAAACGGATAACCTCATTCCTCGTCGAGGTGGAGAGTATGGAGTCAATCCACAACCACAACGCTTACGCCCTTATAAAGTCACATCGTTAAAGATAGGTTGTTGACATTTCACAAAAAATTGCGATTATGAGATATAATAGGAGGTATAACTATGCAAATGTTCAGGATTTTGTCAATCTGTGTGGTTTTTCTGTTTCTCCTGGCAATATCGGGCTATGCTCAATCGCTTCATACTTCTGTCATCGGGACGAGCTATGTCGGCGATGCCACCGCATTCAGCAACGGTTTTAAGATTGTGCCGCTACCTGCCCGGGAGGATACCCTTTTTGCCGTATATGGCTACAATACCGACAGTTGTTATTATGCCATCAGCAGTGATAGGGGTATGACCTGGGAAGCTCATCCCCTGATGGTTCCTGGTTCCGGCTGGGAGAATGCACATCATCCATCCTGTGATGTATATCGCTCCGGGCTGATAGTTGTCTACGAGTCGGATTCTGCCGGGAATAGCGAGATATTTGTCGAGAACCCTTTTGATAGATGTATCCCTCAGAGGATTAGCCACACCGCCGGGAATTCGATTCTCCCTGCAATCGTTGTTGACAGAGATGGTGGTATCCATATTGTGTGGCAGGAGGATACGCCGGGGAACTCCGAAATCTATTACTATTTTGCCAGTTCTTACTGTCCGCCGGCTGATAGCGAGACCATCAATCTCAGCTGCAGTGAGACAATCTATGACCGCTATCCATCGATTAGCATTTATAACGGGGATGAGGTGCATGTGATATGGGAGCGGGATGACCCCCCGTGTGAAACTCCATACTCGATTGCTCACCGCTATCTGCGTGATGGTGTCTGGTCTGGGCTGGAACTGCTGGATTATGATTGGCATCCCCTGCATCACGCTTCGCTCGACTACTGTCACGGTGAGGATAGCTTATCCGCTGCCTGGGAGCATAGTGATAGTGCAATTTTCTATGGTGGGAATGGTGGCGGTTTCCCGACGACCGGTGAATCACGCTATCCGGTGGTATCCACTGTCGGTTATACCTGGAGCTATCTCTACTGGGAGGACAACAGCGATGGCTATGATGATATCCTTGCCCATCTTTACTATTCTATGTCGGGATGGAGTTCCTATAAGTTCCGTGATTACTGTGATGAGAAGGTGCGTTATCCCAATACCTCGGGCTGCTATGTAATATGGACGCAGGGCGACTCTGCTCCCTATGAGGTGATGTTCAGCTGCGAGGATTATCCAATAGGGGTCGAGGAGGACAAAGATTTGCCACAGTGCTTTGCAATAAATTGTTTTCCCAATCCGTTCAATTCATCCTGTGTAATAACAGCACCTGCTGGAGCGGAAATAGAGATATACGATTTGCTTGGCAATCCTGTATGGAGTGAAATCATCCCCCGGTCAGGTCCAGTGGAGATGGTCTGGATACCGGATAAAACCATCCCATCGGGGATATATTTAGTGAAAGCGAGGACGGAAGACGGGCGGACGGCAACGAAACGAATTTTGCTAATCAAATGACAAAGAGGTTTGAAATGAGAGGAGTAATGATTCTTGTGCTGGTGCTCTTCTTCGTTATTCCTGTTATTTCTATTTGCGTTGCGCAGATACAGCCAAGTGATGAAATTCTGCGATATTCCAGTGAGCGTTTCGCATGGCTATCGGAATTCGGCAGAGATAGACCGGATATATTGGAATTGATGACTATTGCTGACCTTATTATCGGTCCAGCGGCGGATACTTTTGTCATAGACACTAATTTTGTTCAGGATGGGAATATTATTATTTGCGGCGAGGGCGTGCTTATTGTCGATAATGCAACGCTCACTTTATCTGGGCATATATGGGCGCAAGACAATGGATGGGTTATCTTAAGAAACAGCGCCCATTTGCGTTTCAATCAGGTTTTTGTGGCTCAATATCAGGATTGGTTTATGGACAGTGCCGGGTTTGAAGCCACGGATGCCACAGTCGATGGCAATGGTTTTACACAGTTCGGACGACTTTACGACAACTCCACATTTATCGCCAGACGAGTAACTTTTCTCGATTGGAGTTTTAGAAAAGTCTATAACAAATCAACTTTAATATTGGAGGATGTGGATTATGTTGGAGATTTACTTGTGGACGACTCGTGTCGGGTAAGTTTTACCCGCTGTGAAGTTATTCTGCCCTGGCTGCAAATGCCGGACAATTCTGTGGCGAACATTCAGTTCCCCGACATCGATACCGTATTGCATTTTGAATTAAGCGACGATGTTGCTGGTGTGGATGGCATCGGTTACACATTCACCGTGGACACTTGCTATCAAGTTTGGTGGGGCATCGAGTCGTTTCCCGGATGCTCTTTGGCAATCACGAATTCGCTCGTAATGGGTTCTGCGTTGAGAATCCCCGGTTCAGATACAATAAACTTTTATGGTGTAACGGATTCCAACTTTTATGCAGACCTTACTGTTCCGCTTCCCGACCGATATTTCCGCCTCATAAACTCGGCTGTCTATTCCTGGCAGCACTATCCACTGGAACGAACTGTTTTCTACATCGACTCATGCACTTTTGGAGAGATGGTGGGCAAAAACAACTCCATAACTTACGCTACACGCTGCACCTGTGATGGCATCTGGAACAACATGGGGGCACGAGATAGTGCATTTTTAAGTTTTACCGATGGTATGGTCAAATCATATGTAAGCGTGCTGAATAACGCTACTATGTTTTTGAAGAATACCATCGTTGACTGCATCAGCCCATGGGCACCGCCACCCCTGGGGGCAAATCTAGCGCATAATAATTCTCGCCTTCTGGCGGTCAACTGTTATTTTGAACACCAGCCACAAGCCTTGGACACAGCTCTGATAATGGTTGTTGCGATAGACAATCCGGAGAGTGCGAGCGTCGATGATAATATTCCTATTATTGGTTCCGCCTGGCTCGATGCCGGACCATATAGCACTCTGACTTTCGAGAACTATTGCCTTTATTGGTCGCCTGCCGATACCCCCGATTGGACACTTATTGCCGACTCTGCCAGTGAAATAGATAGCGATACTCTTGCTTTGTGGAACACTGCAGGATTGGAAGAGGGTAATTATACCTTACGCCTGACTATCCGGGATAGCGAAGGAGACAGTCTGACGGCATTTAAGGACATTTTACTGACTGCGGTTGGGATTACCGAGAAAAATAATATTCCTCGGTGCATTAATATCGCTGTCCATCCCAATCCGTTCAATTCATCCTGCGTCATCACCGCACCTGCTGGAGCGGAAATAGAGATATACGATTTGCGGGGGACACTTCGACTACGCTCAGTGCCTGATGCCCCGGTCATTGAGCCTGCCGAAATGACCGCCACGCGCACATTCATCTGGCAACCCGATGAAACGATTCCATCGGGGATATATCTGGTGAGAGCGACAATGGAAGATGGTAAGTGCATAACAAAGCACATAGCTTATTTGAAATAAACAGGGGGCATAAAATGAGAAATATTATCATTTTGTTGTTGGCGATGGTGATTTGGATGCGAGTGGGTAGTGCGCAGGATATATCTCATATTAAAATCGTATCATGGTATCAAAGTATTACCGATTATCAAGCGTTTTCCAGAAGTATCGATGATGTCAAAATGCACTTGCAGGAAACGAACACGGAGTTTGTTTTTCG
>NATO01000079.1 GCA_002085385.1 candidate division Zixibacteria bacterium 4484_93 | reverse complement strand
CTCGAGCTTTTTGTGGGAAGGGTCTTTGAGAATCCACTTCTTACGCTCAGGCTCTATGGATATTATTCGCCCGATGTTGAGCCTGTCTTCTCCATCTCTGAGGGCAGGGCTCTTGCCGTTGCCCGTGCAAACGCTGTGAACGACTTTCTGCGGGAAAGAAGATTTGCCCTGAAAAGCTCCGTTGTCGAGTCGGGATATGATTTTGGATGTCAACCCTTTCATTGGGATGAAAACTGCCGGGTCGAGCTCGTGCCGAGACTTGTTCAGTTCAACCCGAGGGTGATATACGCATCGGATAAAAGGGGAAAATGGCGTGCCAATGCGGATGCGGTTATCGAGGGTGCTGTGGAGGACATACGGGAAATCCTGTGCTCAAATCCGGATGTGGACATACTTCTTACAGGATACAATCTCGACACCGATGCTGTTTTCTCGCTTAAGATGGCAGACAAGATATACAAAAAACTCCGCAAGGGATTGGGGAAAAAGCTCTCCAACAGGATAAAGATTTCCATTATCCAATCGGATGATGTCCGCGACAGGAAAATCGAGATAAGCCTCTGCACCGACAGAATCCGTTTCTCCCCCGATAGAGAGCCTCTCGTGAAGAGGGCTGAGATAATAGACACATCTGTTACCTTCAGGCTAAAGGAGAAGAGTAACATAACGAGCGTTTCTGCATCGATTGAGGATACGAAGGGCAGATTTATCATCAATCTATACGAGGGGGACAGCCTCCCTGAGACGCTCTCCTGGAATTTGAGGGATTACAAAGGCGCCCTCGTCGACCCAAGAGAGGAATATCGCCTGAGCCTGCGATATCTCTCCTCTGACAGCCAGCTCGTTACCCTTTTGTCGAGCACAGTTAGCTTCTCTTTCAGAGGGGTCTTGAGCGAGGAGGAAAGAACGGTTGCCGGGCTCTGGAGACCGGGGGAATACACTACCTCCACAAACATCATCGAGACCGGCTGCTTCGAGGTGGCAAAGAAGCTCTATGATGGCTCCCGTGTGAAAGGGATGAGGCAGATTGTGACAATCGAAGGGTCCCAATCGGATGACGAGCCTGACAAGCTCTGGCAGAAGCGGGCAGACAAGTTCCTCGAATGCGTGAGGAACTACCTTATGTTCTTCTCGGGGAAGGAAGATTCGCTCGAATTTAACAGCTGGCTTATCTCAAAAGGTATAACATTCGAGGTCTTGCAGGCTGCTCCTTCGGCTTGTTTCGAGCCCGATTCCCCCGAAAAGAGTGTGCTTTCTCGCTGTGTCTATATTCATCTTCAGAGGGAGACAACAAGATAAGGAGTGACCCTTGCCCTGCTTTTTTGGTATCGACATAGGCGCAAGTTTCACCAAACTCGCCGCACATACCGAGGGCAAACGATATATATTCGATAGGTTCGAGACAGCAGAACTCCCTCCCCTGCTGCTTTTGAGGAAAATCGGGAAGCAAATACTGGGGCTTCGGGAGGATTTTTGCTCAGACAGCAAAGGAGCAATAGGTGTCGGTATTCCCGGCTTTTTCAACAGAACAACAGGGAAGATTATCCGACTTACCAACCTCCCAGGTTGGCGAGAAGTTGCCCCGACAACTGTCCTTTCCGATGAAACAGATATGCCCGCTTACATCGAAAACGATGCAAATCTGTTTGCTTTATATGTGCTATTTCGTGAGCTGAAGCTTGAGCGTGCAAATGCTGTTTGCCTTGTTCTCGGGAGCGGTGTTGGAGGTGGAATAATCCTGGACGGGAAGGTGTACATCGGCACAAAGGGGTTTGCGAGTGAACCCGGGCACATAATAATCCAGATGGATGGCGAACCCTGTGGATGTGGTAAGAGAGGTTGTCTCGAGGCTTATGTCGGTGGGCTTGCTCTCGAGAAGCTTGCAAAGAAGCAGCTCGAACGGACAGGAGAATCCCTTCCTTATGATTTCCACTTCTACCCCGATGAGATATACAGACTGAAGGATAGGCACGAGGCTTTCAATGCCGCCATCTCCATCTCGCAGAAAGCTCTCGCAATCGGCATGGCAAATATGGTGGAGATATTCGACCCGGAGTATATATTCATAGGAGGAGGATTCTTGAGTCGCTATCCAGATTTTTACAGGAGAGCATTCGAGATTATGCGAGATTATATATCCTCTCCCCGACGGCGCATCAAGTTCAGACTTGTTAAAAACTCTGAGCAGGCAGCGGTCAAGGGGGCTGTCTATCTTGCCAAAACAAAATCCGAGGAGGAAGAAGATGAATAGGATATCCCTTGCAACACTTTTTCTGTTTTCTGTTGTGGTTTCTGCATCTGCTATGCCGGATGCGAAAGGCGACCTGCCGATATCCTTTCCCTGTGCAGCTCTTTCCACAACGGATATAATGGAGATACCGGAGGTTCC
Source organism: candidate division Zixibacteria bacterium 4484_93 (assembly GCA_002085385.1). Lineage (GTDB taxonomy): Bacteria > UBP14 > UBA6098 > 4484-93 > 4484-93 > 4484-93. The sequence goes on along the minus strand of NATO01000079.1, from coordinate 4,157 downwards.
TGGTTTCCCCGACACGCTCTATGACCCGTCCACACCTTATGGCCAGGCAGGTGGTCCGAAGGTTGCCGACATCGACCTCGACGGAGAGCGTGAGATAATCATCGCCGCATACGACACCCTATTTGTCAAGCATTATGATGGGACAAATTTACCCGGCTGGCCCATTCACCTTTCTTCCCTGTGCCGCTCGGCCGTTGCTGTCGGGAACATCGACCAGGATTCGCTCCTCGAGATTGTGGTTCATACCACGGATGGCAACCTTCATGTATTCAGCGTTGATGGTATAGAGGAGCCAGGGTTTCCGTATTTTATTCCACATGACCCGTATCATTCAAACGATTTTGTCTCGCCTGTCCTATTCGATGTCGATGGGGACAAGAAATGCGATATCGTTATGGCAATCGACACGACGGTCATCGCCCTTCGGGGGAATGGGAGTGTCATCTCCGAGTTCCACTTTGAAACGCCCGTTGGGGTCTGCTCGACCCCCGCTGTCGGTGATATAAACGGTGATGGGCTGTTCGATATGATAGTCGAGGGATGGGACACACTCTATTGCTTCCGTGAGGATGGCGAGGTAGAATGGAGGTCTGCACTCACGGGCGAATACGATGGCTTCTCATACTCCGCTCCTGTTCTTGTCGATTTTGACAGTGATGGCTATTATGAGATTGCAGCAGGCTATCATGAATCCGGTGGTGGAGACTGGGCAGGGAAAGTAGGCATGTGGGAGCACAACGGTGTTCCATCATCCGGCTGGCCCATAACCCTTGCCAGCACGGGTTCCTGGGTATATTCTACACCTGCGGTCGGCGATGTGGACGAGGATGAAGAATACGAGATTTATCTGCTCTCCCACGGAAGCTATATCTATGGCTACGACTACGATGGAACAGGTGCATCTCCATACCCCGTGTATACCGGATATTCCAACTGCGAGGGGAGCATCGTCATCGGTGATATAAACTCCGATGGGCATCTCGAGCTACTATTCGGGACAAATATGCCGGATGGGCTACTTGCGGCCTACACATACGCTGGAGTTCCTGCCGATTCTTTCCCTATATCGGTCAACTCGGGAGCAGGACTCACTGCCCCTGCCATTGCCGACATCAACGACGATGGCTATGTTGATATTGTCTATCTGGATATGAACTATATTCTGCATCTCTGGAGCCTTCCCTGGAGGTATCAACCTGGACTTGTCCCCTGGGGGAGCTGCTACTTCGACAACTGGAACACGGGCTTCTTCCGAGCAGAGCCTGTGGATACATTCTTTGCCTTCGACTGCACAACATCGGTGGAGCTACACTGGATAAAGCATCCTGCCGTTGACCTTGCAGGCTATAACATCTACCGATGCCCCGATTCCACCTGCCTCGACTGGACAAGAATCCTTACCGTAACCCGGTATGACACGGTGGCATCCGATACGACGGTCGACCGCGGTGTGGACAACTACTATTTTGTAACCGCCTTCCTCGATGCCGGCGTCGAGACCCAGAGAAGCAATATTGTCCACATCTCTCCTCTGACACGGATTGAAGAGAAAACACCGAAGAGATTTTCTATCTCGGTTTATCCTAATCCGTTCAACTCATCTGTGAGATTCTCATTTGGCGAGGCTATATCAGGCGAGTTTGAGGTTTATAATCTTTCGGGTGATATGATCTCAAGTGGGAACTTTGTCAGGAGTAAAACTGCACTCTGGACAGCCTGCAATCTTCCATCGGGAATTTATCTGGTTAGATTGAAAACAGACAAAGGAAATTTCTGCAGGAAGGTTGTATATATGAGGTAATGGCAGAGTGGCATAGTGTCTATCGGCTCTTACCTCATCCTGACCAGTTTTCCCTTCACCGTGTAGTTGACACCCTCACCCTTTGCCGTGATGCTATAAATGTATGTTCCGTTTGCTATCTGGTCTCCTGCTTCGTCTCTTCCGTCCCAAGGGAGTCGATTGTAGCCGACCGACGCTGGTGCATTCTCGAACTTCTTCACGAGTCGACCTCTGGCTGTATACGCCTTGATGGTTACCTCATCCACCGGGCAGGTTATCGTGTAGGTGAACTCGGTATAGTCATCGAATGGGTTCGGATAATTGACAACCTCCACAATCGGGTCTTTACCCACAATGGAGAGAATAGCGTAGGCGGTATTGTTTTTCTCGTTCTCCTCGAGGAACAGGTCTGTCGGGTCGACGAGCACATAGAATTCGAGCACATTCGCTGCCTCCGGCACGGTGAATTCGACCGAGACCGTTGCAACAGAGTCTACCGCATCGAGGTTCGGGATAATCTCTTCACCGAGCAGGTTCGATTCTACCTCGGGATTGCCAAGGTAAATCCTGACAGGGACATTTTTTGCATTGACCAGCCCGCCGTGATGCACCACCGCCGATACAATAGCGTTCTGCCCTGCCGTCAGCTCCTCCGGATAGACGGAAACATCATCGTCCGATATCGCCAAATCCAAGCTGTATGCGATTGTGTCGTTGCTCGCAGCACGATACAGCCCATACTCGGTCGAAAATGTCGAGAGAATATGCAGTGCCCCCTCAGACTTGTTTATGGTTAAATATATAGGGATAATCCTTCTATCGCCCGGTGCGATGTCAGGGATTACATCCCAGTAAGCCCTTCTCTCTTCGGGGACATACCTTGCAGGATAGACAGCCGAGCTGTCGAATGTCACCTCATCATCGAGCAGCTGCACATAGAGCGATGGTGATGCGGCTATGTCGTTCCCGATATTCCGCATAAGCAAGAGGACGGTCATATAGTTCTCTCCCTCTGCCAGCTGATAGTATCCATCTCTGCCCACTGTCTCACCGTTCACCTCGGAGACGAGCTTATCCACTTTCATATCCGCTCCCCTCGCTGCGACCCTGATGGCTGATGTCGAGCGCTCTCGCCCGATGCCGAAATAGTCGGTAAATCTTATGTGAGCACCGTTATCGATTAACAGATTGTCCGTTCCATACGGTGCTTCGGTCTCAACGAACGCCGATACCCAGAACGATGTGAGCGTCGGTGCAGGTGGAAACGCAGAGGAATACGGAAGCGAAGTGGACAGTATGTTCCCAGGAAGAACGGAGGCTGGAAGCGGAGAGTATGTATCGAACTCCTCGAGCCTCGGCTCGGAGATGGAGTAGCGGACACAGCTTGTTGCGTCGGGGAGACCAACATAATCTTCAAGCTGAGTTTCGAGTTCGGACAGCTCTGCATCTCCTATAACAAAATACGCTGGTGTGGTTGTTATCCCGGATGTATTCTTTCTCACGATTGCAAATCTTGCGGGTGGTATCTCGTAGGAAACAGGGGTCGGAACCTCATCTGTGTAATACATCTCCCCTGCCGTAAGCTCGAACGGTATATCATATACATTCACGGGTAATGCAGGGTCAATCTTGAAGACAAATACGAAGTATCCCCTTCTCGATGCAAGTATCTCAGGTATGGAGGCAGAGCCGTCCGGGTCGCCAATCTTTGTCCAGACCTCGTTCGCTGAGGGGTTAAACCGCCATCCTGCGATGAACGAGCCAGGTGTGTCGCCAGGCTCCCATTCCCCCGTCTCAGGATTGTAGTGAGCGGGAACAAGCGGCCTCGGATAACAGGCATACCACAGGAACTCCTCTGTCGCTCCAAGGGCTGATAAATCCGGCCTGATACGAACATCCACCCAGTGATTGTCTGTTCCGTTGTCTATCTCGATGAGTGTGAACAGGAATGCCCCTGTCTCCGTTTTCGGATAGCCTCTTGCAAGAAGCGTATCGTTTCCGGCAGCACCCGGTATGGCAGTCACTGTCACCTCATCGATTGTCGGGTCTATCCTCGCCCTCGTGACTATATCGGGTGTCAAAAGCGACAGAGCCTCCTTCCCGCCTGTATGTGTTGAGATTGTTATATCCCCGTAACCATACGATGCAACATACGGGTCGAACTGCTCGTTGAATGTGTGCGGCTCGTTCCAGTCGTATATACGGTACTTCAGAAGCAGAGTATCCCTCTGCAGCGATACCATAGTCGGCGTGACCTTGCGTGTGAGTGCAATGTTGTTTGCAATCGCCTCTGCACTCTGTGCGTGTGAGAACTGCACCCACGGTGAGCCGCCGAATATCTCCTCGTTGACCAGCCAGGCACCGTCGTTTATCTTCA